>JADGRR010000004.1 GCA_017880745.1 Burkholderiales bacterium | reverse complement strand
GCGCTAAGACATATGCAACGCGCGCAACTCTGCGTTGGCATAGCGCAGGCGGATCGACAGCACCCTGGCCACGCTCAACACCAGACCCATCGCCAGTTTCTTGTGCTCCTCGGCCAGGGTGTCGAAGCGCTTGCGCGAAAGCACGAACAGGTCGGTGTCGGTGAACGCCTGGGCGTCGGCGGAACGTGGCGCCGGGTCGAGGAAGGCCATCTCGCCGAAAAAGTCGCCGCGCCCGAACGTCGCCAGGTGATGGCCTTGTTTTTCGCTCAGCGACAGCACGATGCGCACCGCACCGCGCCGGATCAGAAACATTTCGTCCCCCGCGTCCCCTTGCGCGAAAATCTTCTCGCCCGCTTTGTATGAGCGCTTGTCCATGCACAACTCGAGAGCGGCCAGGGTGGTCTCCTTGCGGCCGAGGAAGACGTCGATTTCGCGCAGTTCGAGCGGCTTTTCCAGCATGCGCTCGAGCTGTTCCTCTTCGATGAGTCGTTCCTCGACCCACTCCAGCGCTTCATCGAGTTCGCCGAAAGTCTGGATATGGCGCTCCGACTTCACCAGGCCGACCTGATCGAAGTACTGGCGCATGTCCTGGCCGCTGGGGACGTTTTCCGGGAGATGGCTGAAAATGAGGAACGCGCCGCGCTCGGCGAGCATGCCCTCGATCTGCTCCAGCATGTGCACTGCCGTAAGGTCCACCGATTGCACGCGCCGCATGTCGAGGATGATGTAGGTTCGCGTCTTGAGTTCGGGTTCGACGGTGGTATATAGCTGATCGGTGGTGCCGAAGAACAGACTTCCCTGCAGCTCGAAAATCGCCGTATGATCGCCGCGCTTTTCCAGAATCGCCATCTCGTCCGGAAGGCGCACGCGCTTGGAAAACATCTGGTTGCCGTAGGCCTTGCTGCGCACGATCGAACCGCGGATCTGCTCGCGGATGAACAGCACGACGGCAAGTGCGATGCCGGCTCCCGAAGCCGCGATCAGGCTGACCGTCAGCGCAACCACCACCACTGTCACGATGACGAAGAAATCGAGGATGGTCGCGCGCGATTTCAGCAGATGCAGGCTCGCGCGGTCGAACATGCGGAATCCGATCACGATCAGGATGCCGGCGAGCGCCGGGATCGGGACCCACGCGATGAACGTTCCCAGGATGAGGAACGCGACCAGCGCGAGCACGCCCTCGATCAGGCCCGACAGGCGCGTCTGCGCGCCGCTCGACATGTTGACCAGCGTGGCGCCCATCTGGCCGGCGCCCGGCACCCCGCCGATGAACGCCGAGGCCAGATTTCCGAGTCCCTGTCCGACCAGTTCCCGGTTCGAGTTGTGGCGCGAGCGCGTGAGCGCGTCCAAGACGACGCAGGTCTTGAGCGTATCGATCGACAGCAGCACGGCCAGCGTTGCCGCCGGAACCAGCAGTTGGCCGAGTTCGGCGTAGTCCAGGTCACCGATCGCCTTCCAGCGTCCGGCGATCGTTTCACCGAAGCTGACGCCGGAGCCGCCTAGCGGCCCTACGACCAAGGCGTTCCCCGGGAGCGTGAGCAGGGCTGGATCTGCAAGGGCCAGGCCGAAGTAAGCGATGACGCCGGATGCCAGCCCGAGGATCGCGGCCGGAACGGCCTTGGTGAGCATAGGCGCGGTCACCATCACCGCGACCGTGACTGCGCCGACGGCGACGCCTTGCCACTGCCACAGCGACGGCGAGGCCAGCCCTTCCCAGAAACCGGCCTGTTTCGGTAGGCCGAGAAACTTCGGCACCTGGCTGATGATAATAATGAGGCCGACGCCGCTCAGGTAGCCGCTGACTACGGGGTAGGGCACATATTTGATCAGACGCCCGAGGCCGACGGCGCCGAAAGCCACTTGGAGCAGACCGCAAATGAGTCCCATCAGACTCAGCAACAGCACCGCCGATTCCGCCGAGATGCCGTTTTGAGACCACTGGATGGCGAGCGCCGACAGCACCGCCGCGGCCGGCGCGCAGGGCGCCGAGATCAGGCGGTTGGTCCCGCCGAAGGCGCCGGCGACCAGGCCGAGCGCGGTGACCCCGAGAATGCCGGCGATCGCGCCTTGCGCCGCGTAAGTGCCTCCAAGAGGCGAGAAGATCGTCACGCCGAAGGCGATCGCGGAGGGCAGTGCGACCAGCATCGCCGCCAGGCCGCCCCACAGGTCACCTGCCAAGTTGCCGGGTTTTTCGATCTTCACGTTCAATACCTGTTGATCAGAACGCAGTCTTGACCGGAATCGGTCCCGGCGCTTTGATTATCGTCAACCGTTGGTGTGGAAACAGCGCGATCATAGAACAGGCTGGCTCCAATTGCAGCGCTATCCGCGTCGACAGTGGATCGATTTGCGAGCGTCAGCCTCCTATCCCTTGCCGCGCACCGGGTGTAGGATGGCATCGCGGAAAGAAGCTGTGCCCGACGGCGCGAGCGGTGCACCGGCTTGCCCCGCGCTCGAGGCCCCGATGACCCAGACCTGTCCCTGGCTGCGCTTTTACGGCGATGTGCCCCACAGCTTGAGCTATCCCGAGGTCACGCTGTACCAAGCCGTGGCCGCGACGGCCGCGCGCGTGCCCGATGCGCTTGCCTGGGATTTTCTCGACACGACCTCGACCTACCGCGCGTTTCTTGCGTCGATCGACGCGTGCGCCAATGCGCTCGCCGCGCTCGGCCTCGCGGCGGGCGAGCGCATCCTGATTTCGATGCCGACTTCGCCCCAGGGCGTGATCGCGTTCTACGCGGCGAACAAGCTCGGCGCCGTGCCCGCGCTTATTCATCCGCTGTCGACTGCGCCTGAAATCGAGTACTACCTGAACGCCAGCCGCGCGCGCCTCGCGCTTACGCTGGACGCATTCTACGACCGCTTCGCGAGCATTAAACCGAAGCTGCCGCTGGAAACGCTGATCCTCGCGCGCATTCCCGATTATCTTTCGCCGCTGAAGAAGTTCGGCTTCTGGCTCACCAAGGGACGCAAGATTCCCAGGGTGGGCGCCGATGCGCGCGTGCGCTGGTGGGCCGATTTCATGGCTGGCCCGCACCCGGCGGCGCCGCGGGGCGGGACGAGAACGCAGGATCCCGCGGCAATCCTGTTCTCGGGCGGAACCACCGGCGTGCCCAAGGGCATCCTGCTGTCGAGCCGCAACTTCATCGCCGAAGGCATGCAGGCCGCCACCTGGGGCGGAATGGGCGAGGGCGACTCGATCCTCGCGATCCTGCCGATTTTCCACGGCTTCGGCTTGGGCGTGTGCGTGAACGCCGCCTTCATGGCCGGCGGCAAATCGATCCTGGTGCCGATGTTCAGCGCCGAGATCGTGGCGAAGCTGCTGCGCACGAAACGGCCAAATCTGCTGGTGGGCGTGCCCACGCTGTACGACGCGCTCACGCGCGACCCGTCGCTGGCGAAGGCCGACCTGTCCTGCCTGCGCGCCACCTTCTCCGGTGCCGATACGCTGCCGCGGCCGGTGAAGGAGCGCTTCGAGAAACTCGTCGCCGGACGCGGCGGACGAGTGAAGCTGCTCGAAGGCTACGGCCTCACCGAGGCGGTCACCGCGATCATGGCGATGCCGCTCGCGGAGTATCGCGAGGGCTCGATCGGCATTCCCTTTCCCGACATGCTGGCCAAGATCTGCCGCGTCGGCAGCGAGGAAGCACTCGCGCCCGGCGAGGAGGGCGAGATCTGCGTCGCCGGCCCGGCGGTGATGCTCGGCTACCTCGACGATCCGCAAGCGACGCGCGAGACGCTGCGCGTGCATGCCGACGGCCGCACCTGGCTGCACACCGGCGATCTCGGGAAAATGGACGCGGACGGCTTTTTTTATTTCACCGTGCGGCTGAAGCGCATGATCAAGTCCTCGGGTTTCAACGTCTACCCGGCGCAGGTCGAAGCCGTCCTGTACCAACATCCGTTGGTAGCCGAAGCCTGCGTGGCCGGTGTGCCCGACCCGGCGCAGGTGGAGCGGGTGCACGCCTTCGTCGTGCTCAAGGACCCGGCGCAGGCGAACGCGGATACGGCGCAGAAGCTGATCGAGCACTGCCGCGCGCAATTGATCAAATGGTCGTGCCCGCGCGAAATCGAATTCCGCGCCGCGTTGCCGAAGACGCGCGTGGGCAAGACCGACTACAAAGTGCTGGTGCAGGAATACTCGGCCCGGCAGGACCACAAGGAAAAAAATTAGATGAAAATGGAACCGATTGCCCTGCATGGCGGTGACCGCGTCGGCGCGGCGCTGGCGGCGCACGGCGTGCGCTTCGTCTTCACCCTTTGCGGTGGTCATATCTCGCCCATACTCACTGCATCCAAGGCGCGCGGCATCCGCATCGTCGACGTGCGCGACGAGGCGACCGCGGTGTTCGCCGCCGACGCGGTGGCGCGGTTGACCGGCGTGCCGGGCGTCGCCGCGGTGACTGCCGGTCCCGGCCTCACCAACACCATCACCGCGCTCAAGAATGCGCAGCTCGCGCAGTCGCCCGTGATCCTGCTCGGCGGTGCAGCGCCCACCGCGCTGCAGGGCCGCGGCGCGCTGCAGGATATCGACCAGCGCCCGCTCGTCGCGCCGCACGTCAAACTGTTCAGAAAGATCCGGCACGTGCGCGATCTGGGACCGGCAGTCGAGGAGGCGTTCGCCGTCGCGCGCGCAGGCGTGCCGGGACCGGTGTTCATCGAATGCCCGGTCGACCTGCTATACGACGAAGCGAGCATTCGCCAGTGGTACGCCGAAGCCGCCGGCAAGGGCACGGCTATCCCGGACCGGCTGCTGCGCTTTTATCTCAACCGGCATGTGGAAAAAATGTTCGCGGGCAGCGCCGAGATGGTCGCGCCTCGGGTGCGCGAGGTCTCGCCGCCGACCGCGGCCGAGGCCAGCGTGGAGGCCGCAGCGGCGTCCCTGGCGCGGGCCGAGCGGCCGCTGATTGTGATCGGCAGCCAGGCGCTCGCGCTTGCGTCCGAGGCGCCGCGCATCGCCGCAGCGGTCGCGCAGCTGGGCATACCCGTGTATCTGTCGGGCATGGCGCGCGGCCTGCTCGGGCGCGATCACGCGCTGCAGATGCGGCATCAGCGCCGGGCGGCGCTGCGCGAATCCGATTGCGTCGTGCTCGCGGGCGTGCCCTGCGACTTCCGCCTCGACTACGGGCGCCACGTGCGGCGCAGCGCCACGCTCATCGCCGCGAACCGCAGCGCCAGGGAAGCGCGCATGAACCGGCGGCCCGACATCGCGGCGATCGGCGACGCCGGCCTGTTCCTCGAGGGCCTGGTCGCGCCGCTCGCGCAGACGGGCCGCCGCTGGAACTCATGGATCGAGGACTTGCGCACGCGCGACCTCGCGCGCGAAGCCGAAATCGAGGAACAAGCCAGGCCGGACGGCGAGTTCGTGAATCCGATCGCGTTGTTGCGCGCGCTCGACCAGGCCGCGGGTGAGAACGCGGTGATGGTTGCGGACGGCGGCGATTTCGTCGCCACCGCCTCCTACATCATGCATCCGCGCGGCCCGCTCTCCTGGCTCGATCCCGGCGTGTTCGGAACGCTGGGCGTAGGCGCAGGCTTCGCGCTCGGCGCCGCGCTGTGCCGCCCCGAGAGCGAGGTCTGGATTATCTATGGCGACGGCGCCTGCGGCTACAGCCTGAGCGAGTTCGATACCTTCGTGCGCCACGGCATTCCGGTAATCGCAGTCGTCGGCAACGACGCCGGTTGGACCCAGATCGCGCGCGAACAGGTGAAAATGCTGCATGACGACGTGGCTACGGTGCTGGCGCGCACCGCCTATCACGAGGTTGCGGCGGGATTCGGTGCCGAGGGCATCCTGGTGAACAAGACCGCCGAAGTGCCCGCGGCCCTGGCGCGCGCGCGCGCCGCGGCCAAGGCCGGCAGGCCGGTCCTCCTCAATGTGTGGCTGGACAAGACCGACTTCCGCGAGGGATCGATTTCGATGTAGGCGGTGTGGGAGCGAGCTTGCTCGCGAGCAATTCAATTCGCGAGTCCCCCAAGGGGATTTCTTTCAGGGCACAAGCTCGCTCCCACAACTACCAATCAGCCTGCGGCCCTACGGCTTGATCCGGATTTCGCGCAGCATGCGCACCGCGGTTTCGACGCCGCGGTAATAGCCGGGGATGCGCACGGTTTCCGCGAAGCCCTGCCGGAGATAGAAGCGGCGCGCGCCGTGATTGGTTTCCCGCAACTCGAGATGAACGCTGGCGATGCCCGCGGTGAGCGCGGATTCAATAAGCCATTCCAGCATGCGCCGGCCAACGCCCTGGCGATGGTAATCGAGGCGCACGGCGAGCAGCGACAGGTGCGCGCGCTCGTCGCCGAACTGCATGATGGCGAAGCCCGCCAGGCGCTCGCCGTCGCGGGCCGTCAGCACCAGCGTCTCGGGCTGGCGCAGATTGCGCGTCACCCGCTCGGGAGTCCACGACCAGGGCAGCCCGGCTTCGATCAGCTCGCGCGACATCGCTGCGATCGGCACCGCATCCGCGGGCGCGGCGAGCTTGAGCGTCAGATGCCGCGACTGTTTCACTGCAATTCGAATTCCCGCGCCAGCAATTCGTAGGACCTCAAGCGGCTGGCGTAGTCGCCGGTGATAGTGAGGATCATCAGTTCGTCGGCGTCGAATTGCTCGCGCAGTTGCAGCAGCCGCTCGCGCACCTGGCGCGGATCGCCGATGACGGCGCGCGCGCGCTGCGAGTGGATATAGGCGAGCTCGCGCTCCGAGTATTTCTGAGCCTGGGCTTGCGCGGGCGTCGGAATCGGCGTGTTCAGACCCTGCGCCATATGCAGCCGACGCAGATCCACGCAAGCGGCGAGCTTTTCCGCTTCTGCCGCAGTCTCGGCGCAAATGACGAACACGCAGACGACGGCGTGCGGTGCGGCCTCGCGCGGTGACTTCTGGAAGCGCGTCTTGTAGGCGCGCGTCACGGCGTCGCCGCCCTGCGCGCTGATGAAATGGGCGAAAGCGAAGCGCAGGCCCAGCGCCGCGGCGAGGGCACCACTGTAGTCCGATGAGCCGAGCAGCCAGATCGGCGGCGCCGCCGGCCCCGCCGGCATGGCCTTCACCCGCGCGAACGCGTGGTCCGCCGGCAGCGCGTCGTCGAGGAAGCCGACCAGATCCTGCACCTGCTCGGCGAAGCGGTCCGCCGCCGAGTACTGGCCGTTGGAGAGCGCCTGCGCGGTGGCGAGGTCGCCGCCGGGCGCGCGACCCAACCCGAGGTCGATACGGCCGGGGAACAGCGCCTCGAGCATACGAAACACCTCGGCCACCTTGAGCGCGCTGTAGTAGGGCAGAAGCACGCCGCCGGTGCCGACGCGGATGCGCTCGGTCGCGCTCGCCACGCGGGTGAGCAGGATTTCCGGGCAGGGATCGGCGAGCGCGGCCACGGCATGATGCTCCGCCAGCCAGTAGCGCTGATAGCCGAGCGCCTCGGCCGCCTGCGCCAGCTTGACGGTCTCCTGCACGGCGCGCGCGGGCGTGTGGCCGCTGATGATGGGAGATTGATCCAATACGCTTAGGTGCAAGTTCATGCGTCGGCTCTGGTGTGGGGTTTGGCGAAGGCCCAACCGTGCATGGGGATGAGGGCGAGACTCCACAGGAAGGCGAAGCTGCCGAGGATATAGAACGCGGGCAGGATGCCGAGGTGGTCGTTGAGATATCCCATGACGAGGGGCGTGGAAAAATGCGACAGCCCCCAGCCCAGGCCGCCCAGGGCCAGCGCCGAGCCGCGGTTGTCGATGGTGCTGATCTCGCTGATCAGCATCTGGAAGAACAGCGTCATGATGCCGGAGGCAAGGCCGATCGCCACCATCAGCAGGCCGATCATCCATGCCTGTTGCGTGGTCGCGATCAACCCGACAGACAGCGCGGTTGCGATGGCGCAGGCGAGGGGCACCGCAAGTTTCGCCGAGTAATCGAGATAGCGCGCGATGACCAGACCCGCCATGCCCGACCCAATGGCGCGCAGCGCGAGCATGGTGCCGGTCGCGTCCGAGGCGTAACCGTACTCTACGAACAGAATGGGGTAGAAGGAGAAGCTCAGCGAAAAAGGCAGGGCCGAAATATAGGCGCACATGATGGCGAAAGGAATCACGCGCAGGCGGATGAGCTGGGCGTAGCCCGAGAACAGCCGCCGCGGCTTGCGCCCCGGGTGCTTTCGCTTCTCCGGCAGGCGATAGCCGAAGACGAAAGAGAGCGCGCCCATGGCGGCGAGCACCAGGAACGACGGCCCGAAGCCGAACCAGAGCAGAAGAAAGCCGGCGCCGGCCATGCCGGCGATCTGCCCGGCATTGGTAATGGCATTGAGCCGCCCCATCTGCAGGCTGCGCCCGCCGGGCATTTCGCTGCCGAGCGTCCAGGAGGCGGGCCAGTACATGGCGCGCGATATCACCATGAGGAGTTGTCCCAGCAGCAGCAGCCAGAAGCCGCCGGCGAAAAAGAACACCGAGCCCGCGCCGGCGGTAAGCACGAACGAGGCAAGCATCAAGCTGCGCCCGCCCACCTGGTCGGTATAGGCACCGCCGATCAGATTGAAACTGATCTGCACCACCACTGGCAGCGCGACCAGGGTGCCGATGCCGACCCCCGACATGCCCAACTGGTGGGCGTAAAGGGGCACCAGGGGATAGGTCATCCCCAACGCGAAGTTCCAGCTGAAGGAGCTGAGGAAGAACGGCAGGACCGATCGTGTCGGCGTTGTTTCGGACATGTTATGCGTGGCGGCTTAAATCGACGCTGTTTTTCAAAGTTTCTATATTGCGCGGACGAGAACCCGTCCGCGCGGATCGCCGATTGTGTACGGATGAAAAGCACATCCGTGCACAATCGGCGATCTTGGATAAAACCCACCCTAAGCCATCCTGGTTTTTATTCATAACCGTGTTTTCTGTACGGATGCGCTCTTGATCCGTACAGAAAACACGGTTGGCGCGGGCAGCGCGCAAGGCCTCCCGTGGCGTACGACGGCGATCATAACGCCGTATGGATGCGATCATGCCGCCGCCGGTTTCTTGCTGCGCAAAGCGAGCAGCCCGCAGACGAGGAGCGCCAGCGCGATTACCGGCGCGTTGCCCCAGCGCACATAGGGCGTGGCGCCGCTGCGTCCCTGGGCGGTGCCGTTCAGCGCGCCCTGGGTGAAGGCCGGAAGGACGGCAGCGACGTTGCCGTGATGGTCGATGATGGCGGTCATGCCGGTGTTGGTGGCGCGCAGCATGAAGCGGCCGGTCTCGAGCGCGCGCAGCTGCGCGATCTGCAGATGCTGGTGCGGCGCAAGCGAATCGCCGAACCAGGCGACGTTGCTGACGTTGACGAGCAGTGTCGCTTCGGGCAGGAAACGGATGATTTCCTCGCCGAACGCATCTTCGTAGCAGATATTGACCGCGATTTTTTGCCCGGCGAGCATGAGTGGCGCTTGCCCGGCGCTGCCGCGCGAGAAATCGGTGAGCGGGATTTTCAACACCGACAGCACCCAGCCGAAGCCGGGCGGAATGAATTCTCCGAACGGAACCAGGTGGATCTTGTCGTAGCGCTGGACTGGCGAGGTACCCAGGCCGAGCACACTGTTGTAATAGCGTCCGATTGCCTCGCGCAGCGGCAGGCCGATGATCAGATCGGCGCCCCGGCTGCGCGCCGTTTGGGCGAGCCCACGCAGGAGTTCGGGGTCGAGCTGGTCGAGAAAACGCGGGATGGCGGTCTCGGGCAGAATGGTGAGGCGCGCCGTCGATTCCCGTGTCAGGCGTTGGTACAAGCGGACCGTGGCGGCGAAGCGCGCCTCGTCCCATTTCAGTTCCTGCGGTATGTTTCCCTGCAACAAACTCACCGTGACCGGCGCGCCTTGCGGCTGGGTCCATTCAACCTGCTTCAGGCCGTAGCCCGCGCCGATGAGCAGTGCGAGGCCGGTGAGCGCGGCGGCGCGCCCTCCGCCGCGCGCCAGCGCGAGCAGCAGTCCGGCGCAAAGCCATACCAGCCAGGACAGGCCGAATACGCCGGTGAGCGCGGCATAACCGCCGAGCGGGGAGGCAGCCTGCGAATAGCCCAGTGTCAGCCATGGAAAGCCGGTGAAGATCCAATCGCGCACCCATTCGCTGAGCGTCCATAGCGCCGGGATCAGCAGCAATTGCTTGAGCGGGACCGGGCGGTCGAGTTGCGCCTGCAGGTAACCGACCAGCGCCGGAAACAGCGCGAGAAAGGCGCAAAAGAGCAGAGTGGCGATGGCGGCGAGCGGCGCCGGCATGGCACCGAAATCGTGCAGACTGACGTAGATCCAGCTTACGCCGGCGAGAAACAGGCCCAGCCCGTAGGCAAAGCCGATCCCGGCCGCGCGGCGCGGCGTGGCAGCGCCCTGCCACAGGTACAGCAGCCCAGCCGCGCTGAAAATGGGCAGCGGGGCGAGGCCAAAGGGCGCGAAGCCCAGCACGGTGGCTGCGCCAAGCAGGAATGCGGTCAGTGGAGCGCGCGCGTTCCGCAATAGGACGGGATTCATTGATCCCGTGGCTTTTGCACCAGCAGGGTGTGCACGCGGCGGCTGTCGGCCCGCATCACCTGGAACCTGAAGCCGTCGATGACGATGCTCTCGCCGCGCTTGGGCACGCGGCCGAAGCGGCTGATTACCAGCCCGCCGACCGTGTCGTATTCCTCGTCGCCGAAGGTGGTGCCGAATTCCTCGTTGAAATCGGTGATCTCGGTCTGCGCCTTGACCCGGAACTGGCCGCTCGACTCGGGCAGGATATTGTCTTCCGTTTCGTCGAAGTCGTATTCGTCCTCGATATCGCCGACGATCTGCTCCAGCACGTCTTCGATGGTCACCAGGCCGGCGACGCCGCCATATTCGTCCACCACGATGGCCATGTGATTGCGGCTGGCGCGGAACTCGCGCAGCAGCACGTTGAGGCGTTTCGATTCGGGCACGAACACCGCCGGCCGCAGCATTTCGCGCACCTCGAATTCCTCCTCGCCGGCGTAGTAGTGCAGCAGATCCTTGGCGAGCAGGATGCCGAGGACATTGTCGCGCTCGCGATCGATCACCGGAAAACGCGAATGCGCGGTCGAAATCACCGTCGGGATGAATTTGTCCGGCGTTTCGCCGATGTCGACCACGTCCATCTGCGCGCGCGGGATCATGATGTCGCGCACCTGCATCTCCGATACCTGCAGCACGCCTTCGATCATCGACAGCGCTTCGGAGTCGAGCAGATTGTGCTCGTAGGCGGAGTGCAGCAACTGAATCAGCTGCTCGCGGTCCTCCGGCTCGCGCAGGATCAGCGCCGAGAGGCGTTCGAGCAACGAGGGTTTATGCGTCTTTTCTTCTTCCATGTCGATGTCTGATCGGTGATGCGGTGCCGGCGGGGGCCGAGGGGGCAGGGCGACGTTATCCGCCCGCCACCGGTTGTTCATCATACATCGCCGGCGTAGGGGTCCGGATAACCGAGTTGCCCCAGTATCCTCTTTTCGAGCGCCTCCATCCGGGCGGCTGTGCTCGGGCTTTGGTGATCGTGTCCCTGCAGGTGCAGCGCGCCGTGGACCGTCAGGTGCGCGATATGCGCCGCCAGCGTCTTGTCCTGCGCGCGCGCCTCGCGCCGCACCACCGGCGCGCACAGCACGATGTCGCCCGCGAGCGCCCTGCCGCACCCGGTGCCGCCGTAGCCGAAGCTGAGCACATTGGTGGCGTAGTCCTTGTCGCGATACTTGCGATTTAGCCTGCGGCCTTCGGCGGCGCCGACGTAGCGCACGGTGATCGCAGCGCTCTGCTCGAGGGCCGCCGACAGGCAGCGGCGCAGCTCGGCATTGGTCGGCAGACCCGGGGAGTTCACCGCCTTTTGCACCGTCAGTTCCAGTTTGACCGCGGCGCGCTCAGGCTTCGTTCTGTTGGCGCTCATATGCGTTGACGATGCGCTGCACCAGCGGGTGGCGCACGACGTCTTCGGCCAGAAACAGGGTGAAGGCAAGGCCCCGCACCTCGGCCAGTATCCTGCGCGCCTCAATCAATCCGCTCTTGCTGCCCCGCGGCAGGTCGATCTGGGTGACGTCGCCGGTGACCACCGCCTTGCTGCCGAAGCCGATGCGGGTGAGGAACATCTTCATCTGCTCCGGCGTGGTGTTCTGCGCTTCGTCGAGAATGATAAAGGAGTGGTTGAGGGTACGCCCGCGCATGTAGGCGAGCGGAGCGATTTCGATCGCGCCGCGCTCGAACATCTTGCCGACCTTGTCGAAGCCCATCAAGTCGTAGAGCGCGTCGTGCAGCGGCCGCAGATACGGATTGACCTTCTCGGCCAGGTCGCCGGGAAGAAAACCCAGCCGCTCGCCCGCCTCCACCGCAGGGCGCACCAGCACGATGCGCTTGACGGCGTCGCGCTCCAGCGCGTCCACCGCGCAGGCCACCGCCAGATAGGTCTTGCCGGTTCCGGCGGGGCCGATGCCGAAGGTAATGTCATGCGCGAGGATATTCTTCATGTACTCGACCTGGCGCGGAGTGCGGCCGTGCAGGTCGGGCTTGCGCGTGAGCAGCGCCGGAGTTTCCGCAGTCGCGCTCGGCGGGCGATGTTCCACCAGGCCGAGCTGCACGTCGTCGATGGTGAGACCGCGCTGGGCCTGGTCGTAGAAGCGCTCCAGCACTTCGGCTCCGCGCGCCGTCTGCCGCGGATGCCCTTTCAGCACGAAGCGCTCGCCGCGGCGCGAGATCGTGATATCGAGCGCGATTTCGATCTGGCGCAAGTTCTCGTCGAATGCGCCGCACAAAGTGGCGAGGCGCTGGTTGTCGACCGGGGACAGCGTGACTTCTACGGGTTTGGGTTTCAAGGCGGAGGCGGGGTGATGCGACGGGAAAATTGTGGAGTATTTGCCGGCGGCTGGCAAGCGGCGCGATGAGCCAATGAAAGCTGACTGACGCGGCGCCGCCGGCGCCTCCATCAGCCGTCGCCGGCCGTTTCGGCAGCGCGGACTTCGCCGACCGGTTGTGGAATGTGGACTTCGCCGACCGGCAGTGGAATGCGAACTTCGCCGACCTGCAGTGGAACGCGGACTTCGCCGAGCGATTGTGGAACGCGGACTTCGCCGCGTAGGGAGTGCGACATCGCCGCGGTGATGGTGACGTCGACCAATCGGCCGACGAGTTGTGGCGGCCCGGCAAAATTCACCGTGCGGTTGCTGTCGTTGCGGCCGCAAAGCTCGTCCGCGTTCTTTCTTGCCGCACCCTCGACCAGTACGCGCTGAACGCCGCCGACCATGGCCTCGTTGATCGAGCGCGCCTGCCGCTCGATCAACGCCTGCAATCGCGCCAGGCGCTGCTGTTTCAGTTGCAGCGGGGTGTCGTCGGGGAGTTCGGCTGCGGGCGTGCCCGGCCGCGGGCTGTAGAGGAAGGAGTAGGAATCGTCGAAGCCGATTTCGGCTACGATCTTCATGGTCGCTTCGAAATCGCGCTCGGACTCGCCGGGGAAACCGACGATGAAGTCGGAGGAAATCGACATCTCGGGGCGCGCGGCGCGCAGCCGGCGGATGATGGATTTGTATTCCAGCGTAGTGTAGCCGCGCTTCATTGCCGCGAGCACGCGGTCCGAGCCCGACTGCAGCGGCAGGTGTACGTGGCCCGCAAGCTTGGGGATGCGAGCGTAGGCATCGATCAGGCGCTGGGTGAATTCCTTCGGGTGCGAAGTGGTGTAGCGCAGGCGTTCGATGCCGGGAATTTCGGCGGCATATTCCAAGAGCAGCGCGAAATCGGCGCTGTCGCGTGAGCCATCCTTTCGGTCGCCGCCGATGCGCCCGCGATACGCGTTCACGTTCTGGCCGAGCAGGGTGACTTCCTTCACGCCGGCGAGGGCCAACTCCGCCACTTCGGTGAGCACGTCTTCGAATGGGCGTGAGACTTCCTCGCCGCGGGTGTAGGGAACGACGCAGAAGCTGCAGTACTTGCTGCAGCCCTCCATGATGGAGACAAAGGCCGAAACCCCCGCGACCCGCGCCGGCGGCAGCCGGTCGAATTTCTCGATCTCGGGAAAGGAGATGTCGACCTGCGGCTTGCCCGTGCGCCTGCGCGCCTCGATCAGGGCGGGCAGGCGGTGCAGGGTCTGCGGACCGAATACCACGTCGACATAAGGCGCACGCGCCACGATGGCTGCGCCCTCCTGGCTCGCGACACAGCCGCCTACGCCGATGAGCAGGCCGGGACGCGCGCGCTTCAAATGCTTCACGCGGCCCAGGTCGTGGAACACTTTCTCCTGCGCCTTCTCGCGCACCGAGCAGGTGTTGAACAGGATGACGTCGGCTTCGGCCGGATCGGCGGTGGCTTCCATTCCCTCGGCAGCGGCAAGCACGTCGGCCATCTTGGCCGAATCGTACTCGTTCATCTGGCAGCCGAAGGTCTTGATGTAGAGCTTCTGCACCATGGTCACTTTGGCTTCTTGTCGGGTGCGGCAGCTTCTTCGGCGGTAAGCACCCAGACACGGTGTATCTGGCCCATGCCGTCGAGCGTGTATTTCACCGGCGTGCCGGGCGGCAGGCTCATCGGCACGACGATCAGGTTGTCCCGGCTGCGAATCTGCGCGCTGGCGGACAGGCGCATCGGCCGGCCGTCGATTTCGACCATGGCGCCCTGTACGTGGACGATGTTGCCGCGCCTCGCGCCGTCCGGGATCTGTCGCACCTGCGCCATGGCGGCCAGCGGCAGGACAAGGGCGCAGATCAGCAAGGCAAGCAGCTTTCTTCGCATGGGATCACACCAGACGGGTGATTCGAGGGAGGCAATTATAATCGAAGCCCCTGCGCCCCGGGGTCTGTTGACGTTCGGCACACGAGCGCGACGGGCATCACGGATGTTGCCCGGTGGACATCGCGCAATAGAAAGGTCACAATATAAAAATATTGGGTATTGGTGCGCATCCCGGTCGATGGTGTGTTGCAGCGTCAATGCGGGGGTGCTTTTTCATTTTTAACCACGAAAGGGGATAAGAAAATGAAGCTCGCGGGGATATTGGCTGTATTTGTGGCGCTGATGCTGTCGATCGGAAATGCCATGGCGATTCCGGCAGGGAAAATGGAGTTCGCCGGAGGGGCCATGGGCAAAGTGACATTCGACGCCAAGGTGCATGCGGACAAAGGGTTGAAATGCGCGGATTGCCACACCACGCCCAAGTTGTTTGCAATGAAAAAGGGTACGGACAAGCTGACGATGGCTGCCATGAACGAAGGCAAGTTCTGCGGTGCCTGCCACGACGGCAAGAAGGCGTTCAGCGTCAAGGCGTCGACCGACTGCGGTAAATGCCATAAGAAGTAATATCAACAGGCAACGAAAAAAGGCGACAGCAAGTGTCGCCTTTTTTATTGGGTTTTGCCGATACCAAAAGGTGGAGGTGCAAGTTCTGCCCCCATCGCTGGGAGCCGCATGAATGATGGTGGCGAATCCGTGATTCGAACACGGGACCTGCGGATTATGATTCCGTCGCTCTAACCGGCTGAGCTAATTCGCCAGGCGAAGGCGCGGATTATCCTCGCGCCGGACCCGGCCTGTCAAGCGCACCCGCGCGCTATCCGACTGAATCCAGAAAGGAAAAATTTCTGCCGCCGCGCTCGCGCTGCCTGGCTCGGGCACGCTGGCGCCGCCAAGTCATGAGTTTCATCTTTGCGCTGTTTGCGTTTCTTCGCGGCCTTTGCGTTTAAAATCCCCCCATGGACTTCGATATTGTCATTGTCGGCGCGGGTCTGGTGGGCGCAAGCTTCGCCATGGCGCTGCGCGGCGCCGGGCTCAAGCTGGCTCTGGTAGAAGCGCAAACGCCGGTTGCCGCCGGCGATGCTTGGGACAGCCGCGTCTATGCCGTCAGTCCGGGGAGCGCAATGTTCCTGGACAGCCTCGGCATATGGAAACGGCTCGATCAGGCGCGCATTTGCGCCGTCCACGAAATGCTGGTCCACGGCGATGGCGCGGATGCGCAGTTGCAGTTTTCCGCCTACGAGTCTGGGGTGCCGGAACTCGCGTGGACCGTCGAGAACCGCCAGCTGCAATCCCTGCTGTGGCAGGGGCTGGAGCACCAGCACGACCTCGAACTCGTCTGTCCGGACCGCTGCGAGGCCCTGCAACTGCGCCATGACGCGGCGGAACTCACCCTGGCCAGCGGCAGAACCCTGCACGCGAGACTGGTGGTCGCCGCCGACGGCATGCATTCCTGGGCGCGCCAGGCTGCAGGGATCGCGGTGGAGCGAAAGTCCTATGGCCAGATGGGCGTGGTGGCCAATTTCTCCTGCGCCAGCGCGCACCACAATACCGCCTACCAGTGGTTCCGCGGCGACGGCGTGCTCGCTTACCTGCCGCTGCCGGGAGAGCGCATGTCCATCGTCTGGTCCACGCCCGATGCGCATGCTGCCGAGCTCCTTGCGCTGCCTGCCGATGATCTGAGTGCCCGGGTCGCCGAAGCCGGCAAGGATGCGCTGGGGAAGCTCGATCTGCTCTCTCCGGCGCTGCAGTTCCCGCTTGCGCGGCTGCGCGCGGCGCGCCTGGTCGCGCCACGCATCGCCTTGATCGGCGACGCCGGCCACGTGCTGCATCCGCTGGCGGGACAGGGCGTCAATCTCGGCTTCGGCGACGCCGCGGCTCTGGCCCGGGTGCTGCAGGAGCGTGAACCATTCCGCGATCCAGGTGAAATTCGCGTGCTGCGGCGCTATGAACGCGCCCGTGCCGAAGATATACTTGCGCTTGCCTGGGTGACCGACGGGCTGCAGCGGTTGTTCGCCGCACCCGGCGGCGGCGCGGCGAAATTGCGCAATGCCGGATTGAACTTAACCAATGCCTTGCCGGTCATAAAGAATCTGCTCATCCGCCGCGCCCTGGGCTGAATCTGCAAATAAAGGAAAATCATGTTGAAACGCTTAGCCGTTCTCGCGTTGCTCGCCCCCATTCTGGCACTGGCGCAGGCCGCCGAACCTGCGGGCAAGCTCACCAGCGAGGCCATCATCAAACGCACCCTCGAAAGCCGGATGGGCGGGATCAAGGTCGATGCGGTCGCGAAGACCCCGTACTTTGGGCTGTACGAAGTGCGCATGGACAACGAGATTCTCTACACCGACGAGAAGATGAATTACATTTTCAGCGGCAACATCATCGACGGCAAGAGCATGCAGAACATTACCGAAAAGCGGCTGCGGGATTTATCCAGCATCAAGTGGGAAAATCTGCCGCTGGATGCCGCCGTCAAGACCGTGCGCGGCAACGGCAAGCGCACGCTGGCGGTGTTCTCCGACCCCAACTGTCCTTACTGCAAGCGTTTCGAGAAAGACCTGGCCAACGTCGACGACATCACGATCTACACTTTCCTCTACCCGATTTTGTCCCAGGATTCGCACGAAAAAGCGAAGGCAGTCTGGTGCTCCGCCGACAAGTCCAAAGCCTGGAGCGCGCTGATGCTGAGCGGCACGGTGCCGACGGCTGCGCGCTGCGACACGCCGATCGAGAACAACCTGGCGCTCGGGCGCAAGTACCGCGTCAACGGCACACCGACCCTGGTTTTCGCCAACGGCGAGCGCGTGCCTGGTGCGATCGCGGCGGAGCAGATCGAAAAGCTGCTCGCCCAAAACGTAAAATAAAGTTCGAAATCTTCCGCCTCTCAGTTCGGGGCCGGATAATCCCGCGGCAGTAACACCCACATTCGGGCGCTTTGACGCATGCGCCCGGCCTGCGCGCCGGCGGCGTCGCCGAAGCCCCAGAAATAGTCGGCGCGCACAGCACCGCGGATGGCTCCGCCGGTATCCTGTGCCAGCATCAGGCGCTGCAGCGGCTGGGTGCTGTTGGGCCAGGTGGTGGCGAGAAACACCGGCGCACCCAAGGGGATGCGGCTCGGATCGACCGCAATGGAGCGTTCAGGGGTGAGCGCTACTCCCAAGGCGCCCACGGGGCCATCCATGTTGGAACTCTGGCCGCTCGCGGCTTTGGGCAGTTCGCGGAAAAAAACATAGCTCGGATTCTGGTTCAGCAGCGCATCGAGTTTTGCCGGATTGGCCGCGCCCCAGGCCTTGATGCCCTGCATCGAAGCCTGCTCGAGCTTCAATTCGCCCTGCTCGACGAGATTGCGGCCGACCGATCTGTAAGGCTGGCCGTTCTGGTCCGCGTATCCCACGCGTACCAGTTCGCCGGTATCGAGCCGCACCCGGCCCGAGCCCTGGATCTGCAGAAAGAACAGATCCACCGGGTCGTCCACCCAGAGCAATTCCTTGCCCGCGAGGGCCGGCAGCCCGCGCTCGATCTCGGCGCGCGGATAATAGGGCACCACGCGCCGGCCCTCCAGCCGCCCGCGCAGGCGCAGGTGCTTCAGCTCGGGGTTGATCTCGGCCAGATCGACAATGAGCAAGTCCTCGGGCGCGGCGTAGAGCGGATAACGGTAAGGCCCCCCTTGCCTGCGGCTGCCGCGCAGCAGCGGCTCGTAGTAGCCGGTGGCCAGGCCCTGTACGCTGCCGTCGGCATTGGCCACGCGATACGGCAGGAAATGGGTTTCGAAGAAGTCGCGCACCGAGGCGCCGGCGGGAAGCTGCTCTGCCAGCGCGCAGCTCTCGCGCCAGGCGGTTCGTGCTTTGAGCCGGACGCAGCCGCGCAGAAAAGCCTCCCACGCAGCGCGCGGATCGTCATCCATCCAGCCCGAAACCTCGGACCAGCTCACCGCTTCCAGGGTTTTCGCCTTCGGCGGCTCGGGCGTGACGGCCGGGCATACCGGACAGACAGGACAGGGTCTGGCGGCAGGGCAGGCCCCGGCCGCAGCGGGTGAAGCCGGAGGCTGAACGGCGCAAGCTGCAACTAGCGCAAGCAGCGCCGCGGCACCGAGGACCCGCCCCTGGTTTATGATGCAAGCCATTGTGAACGGAGTATAGCAACGCATGTGGATTTTTCTGCTCGAAGCGGGTGTGGCCCTGGGCTTGCTCTTGTTCATCGTCTGGTGGACCTGGCCGCGGTCGGAAAAGAAAGACGATAGCGAACGCAAGTAGCAGAAGCGGCGCCCTCTGTGGGAGCGAGCTTGCTCGCGAACGATGGAATTCGCGAGCAAGCTCGCTCCCACAGTCTGATCGGCCCGAGGGCGGGCCTCCTGCAACGGCACACCGATTCTGTTGGAGCGGCGCCCTCGCCGCGACACAATGGTCCTAGTGCAGCACGCGCGGCACCGATAATGTGAACTCCGGTATCGCTGCGTCGAATTGGGTGCCGTCCTCGGCCACCATCTGGTAGCTTCCGCGCATGGTGCCGACCGGCGTGGCGAGGGCAGTGCCGCTGGTGTACTCGAAGTTCTCTCCGGGCTTCAGCAGGGGCTGGGCGCCGACCACGCCCAGGCCGCGCACCTCCTGCACCTGGTTGCGCGCGTCGGTGATGACCCAGTGGCGGCTGATCAACTGCGCCGGGACCGTGCCGCTGTTGCGTATGCTGACGGTGTAGGAGAAGACGAAACGGTCTTTCGATTCGTCCGACTGGTCGGCAATGTAATGGGTCTCGGTCGAAACGGTGACATCGTATTTCTTCGCGGATTCCATGCATTTATTTTACACCGCGCACGCGCCGTTTGCCGGCAGGCGTCAAACGTTTTTTTGGCGGGCACCCGGACGAGCGGGTAAAATGCGCACAAGCACCCGCAATCCTGACCGGACCCCATGCCCACTTACCGCATCGCGCCGAGCATACTTTCCGCCGACTTCGCCCGGCTGGGCGAGGAGGTGACGGGCGTCATTGCCGCCGGCGCCGACATGATCCATTTCGACGTGATGGACAACCATTACGTGCCCAACCTGACCATCGGTCCGCTGGTGTGCGAGGCGATCCGGCCGCTGACCAAGGCGCCCATCGACGTGCACCTGATGGTGAAACCGGTGGACCGCATCGTGCCCGACTTCGCCCGGGCCGGCGCCGACATCATCAGCTTCCATCCGGAGGCGAGCGAGCATGTCGATCGCACCATCGGGCTGATCCAGGAGCACGGCTGCAAGGCAGGCCTGGTATTCAATCCGGCGACGCCGCTCGACTATCTCGATCATGTGCTCTACCGGCTGGACCTGGTGCTTATCATGTCGGTCAATCCCGGTTTCGGCGGGCAGAAATTCATCGCGCACGCGCTCGCCAAGCTGGCAGAAGTCCGCCGGCGCATCGACCTTTGCGGGCGCGAGATCATGCTCGAAGTCGATGGCGGCGTGAAAACGGATAACATCGCCGAGATCGCGCGCGCCGGGGCCGACACCTTCGTCGCCGGTTCCGCCATCTTCGGCGCCAAGGACTACAAGGCGACCATCGCCGCGATGCGCGCGGCACTTCAGACCGCTTAGCCTGAGCATGCCGCTGGCCCGCGGCATCGCTGCCGTAATGATAGACCTCGACGGCACGCTGCTCGACACCGTACCCGACCTCGCCGCCGCGGCCGGGCGCATGCTCGCGGCGCTGAGCCTGCCCGCGCGCACGCAGGAGGAAATCCGCAGCTTCGTCGGCAGGGGCATTCCCAGCCTGGTGCAGCGCTGCCTTGAAGCGAGTGCCGGCAACGCGCGCGCCGCGGCCCTGCAGTCCGAGGCGCTGACCCTGTTCCAGGACATCTATTTGGAGGAATCCGGCCGGCGCTCGGCCGTCTATCCGGGCGTGATCGACGGCCTCGCGCAAATGCGCGCCATGCGCCTGCGCCTTGCCTGCGTCACCAACAAGGCGGCGCGCTTCACCCTGCCGCTGCTCGAGCAAAAGGGACTCGCGCCCTATTTCGAGCTGGTGGTGAGCGGCGACACGCTGGCGCGCAACAAGCCCGATCCGATGCAGCTTGCGCATATCTGTGCCGCGTTCGCGCTGGCGCCGGAAAAGGTGCTGCTGATCGGCGACTCGGCAAACGACGCACAGGCGGCGCGCGCCGCCGGCTGCCCGGTACTGTGCGTTTCCTATGGCTACAACGAGGGCGGGGAGGTGCACAATTTCGACTGTGATGCTATAGTCCGCTCCTTGTCAGAAGCTGCAAACATCCTTCAAAGCATACGGTCGTGATACTCGCAAACTCTGGGAAATGGGCGCGTTTCGCCTGGGAAAGCTGGCGCTGCTGGCGGTCCTAGGCCTATTCGCAGGGCGCATGCCGAGTCGCATGCAATTTCGCGCCCACCCGTAGTCGTTTTCCCGGATCGTTTTTGGAGCAGTCATGACTGAAGTCGAATTCAAGCGCCTCGCCGCGCAGGGTTTCAACCGCATCCCGCTCGTGCTGGAAACCTTCGCCGATCTCGATACACCGCTGTCGATCTACCTCAAGCTGGCCAACAAGCCCTATTCCTACTTGCTCGAGTCGGTGCAGGGCGGCGAGCGTTTCGGCCGCTACTCTTTCATCGGCCTAGTCTCGTCCACGCGCATCAACGTCAGCGGCCAAACGGTCTTGGTCCTGTCCGGCAATCGCGTTGCCGAGCGCTCCGACGAAGGCGACCCGCTGGAATTCATCAACAGGTATCTGAAGCGGTTCAAGGTGGCGGCTTTGTCCGGGCTGCCGCGTTTCTGCGGCGGGCTGGTCGGCTGCTTCGGCTACGACACGGTGCGCTACATCGAGCCGCGCCTCGCGCGTTCCGCGCCGCCGGATTCGGTCGGCACGCCCGACATCCTGCTGCTGCTGTCGGAAGAGCTTGCGATCGTCGACAACCTCTCGGGAAAGCTGACACTCGTGGTGTACGCCGAACCGGAAGTGCCCGGCGCGTATCAGAAGGCGCGCGCGCGTCTGCGCGAATTGCTTGCCGCGCTGCGCTCGCCGGCGCAGATTCCGATGGAGACGCCGCAGCCATGCGAGCAGGCGCAGTCGGCCTTCGGCGAAGCCGGCTACAAGGCGGCGGTGGAGCGTGCCAAGCGTTACATCCACGACGGCGACGTGATGCAGGTGGTATTGTCGCAGCGCCTGTCGCTGCCATTTACGGCGCAGCCGCTCGCGCTGTACCGCGCCCTGCGCACGCTGAATCCTTCCCCCTACATGTTCTACTTCGACTTCGAGGACTTTCACGTGGTCGGCGCGTCACCGGAGATCCTGGTGCGGCTGGAGGGCGACCAAGTCACGCTGCGGCCGATCGCCGGCACGCGTCCGCGCGGCAAAACAGCGGAGGAGGACGAGGCGCTCGCGACCGAACTCCTCGCTGACCCGAAGGAGCGCGCCGAGCACGTAATGCTGATGGACCTCGGGCGCAACGACGTCGGCCGCGTGGCCCGGACCGGCACGGTGCGCGTTACCGAGAACATGACGATCGAGCGCTATTCGCATGTCATGCACATTGTCTCCAACGTCGAGGGCAGGCTGCGCGAGGGACTGGATGCGATGGCCGTGCTGCGCGCGAGCTTCCCGGCGGGCACGGTGTCGGGCGCGCCCAAGGTGCGCGCGATGGAAATCATCGACGAGCTGGAGCCGGCGAAGCGCGGCATTTACTCCGGCGCGGTCGGCTATCTCGGTTTTCACGGCGACATGGATCTCGCCATCGCGCTGCGAACCGCGCTGATCAAGGACCGGGTGTTGCACATGCAGGCGGGCGCGGGCATCGTGGCCGACTCCGACCCGGCATCCGAGTGGCAGGAAACGCTGAACAAGGCGCGCGCCGTGCTGCGCGCGGCGGAGATGGCCTCGGCCGGACTCGACACCAGGCTGGAGGACTGATCATGCTGCTCATGATCGACAATTACGATTCCTTCACCTACAACCTGGTGCAGTATTTCGGCGAGCTGGGCGAAGAAGTGCAGGTGGTGCGCAACGACGCCATCGACATCAAAGGCATCGCCGCGCTCGCGCCCGCGCGCATCGTCATCTCGCCCGGCCCGTGCACTCCAAACGAAGCCGGCGTCTCGGTGCCCCTGGTGCGCGAGTTCGCGGGCAAGCTGCCCATACTCGGCGTGTGCCTGGGGCATCAGGCGATCGGCCAGGCGTTCGGCGGGCGTATCGTGCATGCGCGCCGCGTGATGCACGGCAAGACCTCCGCCATCCGCCACGCATCGAAGGGCGTGTTTGCCGGGCTGCCGTCGCCGTTCCTCGCGACCCGCTATCACTCGCTTGCGATCGAGCGCGCCAGCCTGCCCGACTGCCTGGAAGTCACCGCCGAGAGCGAAGATGGCGAGATCATGGGGGTGCGGCACAGGCAGTTCGCGCTCGAGGGCGTGCAATTTCACCCCGAATCGATACTCACCGAACACGGTCACGCATTACTGAAGAATTTTCTGGAGTCCATTGCAACATGAGGGGATATCCCGCAACAGGACTTTCCCCTCAATGGGGATCCAGACCTTCGGGGCGCATCCCCGCATGCTCCCCTGGATCAGGGGCCATTTCGGTGGTTCTGAAACGGCCTCTTAAGAAAGGAATCGAACCATGTCCATGACGCCACAGGAAGCGCTGCTGCGCGCGATCGAGCACCGCGAGATCTTCCACGACGAGATGCTCGATCTGATGCGCCAGATCATGAGCGGACAGATGTCGCCGGTGATGATCGCTGCGATCACCATCGCGCTGCGGGTGAAGAAGGAAACTATAGGCGAAATTACCGCCGCCGCTCAGGTGATGCGCGAGCTCGCGACCAAGGTCGAGGTCAAGGATGCGCATAACCTCGTCGACGTGGTCGGCACCGGCGGCGACGGCGCGCGCACCTTCAACATTTCCACCGCAGCGATTTTCGTCGCCGCCGCCGTCGGCGCGCGCGTCGCCAAGCACGGCGGGCGCGCCGTGTCCTCGCAGTCGGGCAGCGCCGATGCGCTCGAGGCGCTGGGGGTCAATATCAACCTTAGCCCAGCGCAGGTGGCGCAGTGCATCGACGAGGTTGGCGTCGGCTTCATGTTCGCGCCCAGCCACCACACGGCGATGAAGCATGCGGCGCCAGTGCGGCGCGAACTGGGGGTGAGGACGATTTTCAACATTCTCGGGCCGCTCACCAACCCGGCAGGCGCGCCGACCCAGCTGATGGGCGTATTTCATCCGGACCTGGTCGGAATCCAGATCCGCGTGCTGCAGCGCCTGGGGGCGCGCCATGCGATGACCGTGTTCGGCCTGGAAGGCCTGGACGAGATTTCGATCAGCGGCAAGACCATGATCGGTGAATTGAAGGACGGCAGAATCGAGGAGTACAGCGTGCATCCGGAACGCTTCGGGCTGCCGCTGCACGACCCGCGCACGCTGCGCGTGGAAACGGTCGAGGAATCGCGTGCCATGGTCGTCGGCGCGCTCGAAAACAAACTTGGCGCGGCGCGCGATATCGTCGCGCTCAACGCCGGCGCCGCCATCTACGTTGCCGGCAAGGCGGCGAGCATGGAAGAGGGTGTGGAACAGGCGTTCGAAGCGATCGCCAGCGGCGCTGCGCGGGCGAAGCTGGACAAGTTCGTGCAGCTGACGCAGAAGCTCGGCGGCAAGAGCTAGCGCCGGACCCAGCGCCTTTTTCCCCGCACAGCCTCCGACCGTGTCCGACATTCTCGACAAAATTCTCGCGCACAAAGCCGAAGAAGTTGCCGCGGCGAAGCGGGCGCGGCCGCTCGAACGCTTGCGCGACGAGGCCCGCGCGGCGCCGCCGCCGCGCGATTTTGCCGGCGCGCTCAGGTCAAAAATCGCCCGCGGCCAGGCGGCGGTGATCGCCGAGATCAAGAAGGCGAGCCCGAGCAAAGGCCTGTTGCGCGCGGACTTCGATCCGGCCGCGATTGCGGCGAGCTACGCCGCGCACGGGGCCGCGTGCCTGTCGGTGCTGACCGATCGCGAATTCTTCCAGGGCGCGCCGCAGTACCTGGCGGCGGCGAAGAATGCGTGCGCCTTGCCCGCGCTGCGCAAGGATTTCATGCTCGACGCCTACCAGGTGTTCGAGGCCCGTGCCCTGGGCGCCGACTGCATTCTGCTCATCGCCGCGGCCCTGGACCTTGCGCGCATGCAGGAATTGGAGTCGGTGGCGCAGGAGCTGGGCATGGCCGTGCTGATCGAAGTGCATGACGCCGCGGAACTCGCCTCCGCGCTCGAGCTTCGCACCCCGCTCATCGGCATCAACAACCGCGACCTGCGCAGTTTCGAGACGCGGCTCGCGACTACGCTCGATCTGTTGCCACGCATTCCGCCTGGACGCCTGGTGATTACAGAGAGCGGCATCCGCGTGCCCGCAGACGTCACCTTGATGCGCGCCAACGGGGTCCACGCTTTCCTCGTAGGCGAGGCTTTCATGCGCGCAGCCGAACCTGGGATAGAACTCGAACGTATGTTTATATCAAGTTGATTAAAATCATAAATGTCACGCATTGGCGGTTCTTGTTGCGAAAAAGCAACAAATTTGACGCTGTGCAGCCGCAAACACGGTTTTTTCTTGTTTTGCCAGATGCGTTTTGGCAAAATCGCAACAACTTCCTGACAACAGAGAAGTCAAGGCTGGTGCGAGGGGCATTACAGATCTGATGCTCTTTTCGCCAAGTTACAATTTCCAAGGAGAAATAATTGATGAACAAGAAATTATTGGCAGTTGCCGTAGCTGGTGCCCTGGCAGCCCCTGGCGTCGCCCTGGCGCAAGCGTCGAGCGTGACCATCAGCGGCTTCTTCAAGG
>JADGRR010000098.1 GCA_017880745.1 Burkholderiales bacterium | reverse complement strand
AGCCTGCCACCCGGTACTGCCAGGCGGCGGCCAGCCACCAGCCGTCGCTGCCCATCGCTCCCCACAGCGCTGCGGCCATGACCGCGAGCGCCACTGCCAGCTTGTAGCAGAATTCCGGCCAACCGGGTTGCGGCCGGTAGATGCGGTGCTGGCGCAGCTTATAGTAGAGGAGGCCGGCATTGAGACACGCGCCCAGGCCGATCGCCAGCGCGAGGCCCGCGTGCTTGAGCGGCCCGACCAGGGCGAGGTTCATCAGTTGCGTGGCGACGAGCGTGATCACGGCGATTTTCACCGGCGTGCGGATGTTCTGGCGCGCGTAGAAACCCGGCGCCAGCACTTTCACCAGAATCAGCCCGAGCAGGCCGATACTGTACGCAACCAGCGCTTGGCGCGTCATCCACACGTCCTCGATGCTGAACTGGCCGTAGCGGAACAGCGTGCTGATGAGCGGCACCGCCAGCAGCGCCAAGGCCACGGCCGCTGGCAGCGCAAGCAGCAGAGTCAGGCGCAGACCCCAGTCGAGCAGGCGGCTGTACTGCTCGGTGGCATCGCTCGAGTAATACTTGGACAGACTTGGCAGCAGGATGGTGCTCAGAGCCACCCCCAGCAGGCCGGTGGGGAATTCCATCAGCCGGTCGGCGTAATAGAGCCAGGACACGCTGCCGTTGGCGAGAAACGAAGCGAAGATGGTGTTGATCAGCAGCGACACCTGCGCGATGGACACGCCAAACACCGCGGGCCCCATGAGCTTGAGAATGCGCCGAACACCGGGATCCGAAAAACCCGGGCGCGGGCGCGGCAGCATGCCGATTTTTGCCAGATAGGGCAGCTGCAATGCGAGTTGCAGCACGCCGCCAAGAAGCACCGCCCACGCCAACACCAGCACCGGGGGCTGGAAATACGGCGCCAACACCAGCGCGCAAAAAATGAAGCTCAAGTTGAGCATCGCCGGCGTAATTGCGGGAACGGCGAAACGGCTCCAGGTATTGAGGATGCCGCCGGCGAGCGACACCAGCGAAATGAACAGCAGGTAGGGAAAGGTGATGCGCAGCATCGCCACCGTGAGTTCGAATTTCTCCGGCATGGCGGAGAATCCGGGCGCGCTGATATAAATGATCCACGGCGCGGCGAGGATGCCGATGGCGCTGACGCCAAGCAGCGCCAGCGTCAGCACCGTCGCAACGCGATCTACCAACAGCCTGGTCTCCCCCTCGCCATTCCTGGTCTTGTATTCGGCCAGGATCGGCACAAAGGCCTGGGAGAAGGCGCCCTCGGCGAACAGGCGCCGCAGCAGATTGGGAATGCGGAAGGCGACAAAAAACGCGTCCGTGGCGAGCCCGGCGCCAAACAGGCGCGCGATCACGGCGTCGCGCACGAAGCCTAGGATGCGGGAGACGAGCGTCATACCGCTCACCGTGGCGAGCGCGCGCAGGAGATTCATGCCCGGATTATACGAAAACGAAGTTTCAGTGGAGGCTAATGCGCGAAGCGCGTTATGCCGGAGCTAAAATGCGCTTGCGTAACAGGGACTAAATCAGTATCATTGCGGCCTTTCGTGTTCCTTACCTGGGTTTCATCATGGCCAATACAGATTCAGCGCGCAAGCGTTCCCGCCAAGCCGAGAAACAGCGGCGGCACAACGCCAGCCTGCGCTCGACGCTGCGTTCGGCGATCAAGGACGTGAACAAGGCAATCGCGGGCGGCGACAAAGACGGCGCGAAGAAGGCGCTCGTCCAGTCTTCGAGCATCGTCGACCGTATCGCCGACAAGAAGATCATTCACAAGAACAAGGCCGCGCGCCACAAGAGCCGCCTGGCCGCTGCCATCAAGGCGATGGCTTAAATATAGAACCGCGCGAGCAAGACGGCCGGCTTAATGCCGGCCGTTTTGTTTCTGGCGTTCCCGCGCGCGCCTACTTTCGGCGATCGACTGGCGCACCCCCGCACAACTCCCGCGCAAAAACGCCGCCGATGAGAAAAATACCGTTGGAACATAAATTTGCGTTGAGTTGATAGAGGGCATATGCTATAGATCCCTTAAGCACTTGAATGAGGGGGGGTTTGTGTCATCTTCGACGATTACGAAATACGGGTTCCGCATTCGCATAGGCAGTGGATTGATTGTGGATAAGCTGTTGATACACGGCAGGGACGAAATCGATGCCGAGCGCAAGCTGCGCCAGATGTATCAGCATTGCAAGATACTGGAATGCACGGTGCACCAACCCGGTAAGAGCGTCTACCTCGCCGCAACAAGGTAGACGCAAGCCCGCCATTTCACCAGCGCAGCCGTGGCGCCAGGGCTATGCTGATGGCTGTGGCAGTGTGTTAAAATAATTTACAGGACATTTGGGCACACGGCGGCATTTGCCGCCGTGTGCGTTTTGTTTTTGAACCTGTTGCAAAATGACGGGACCGAGGGGGGAGCGGAAGGGGCGCACCCTTTCCTTGGCCCCGCATGCTTCCCTAATTCGGAGCCTGTTTCCGTCGTTCTGAAACAGTCTCTTAGGACGTGGCGATGTCGCACGTAATGAACACCTATGCCAGACTGCCTGTGGCCTTCACCCACGGCCAAGGCGTGTGGCTGTGGGACGCGCAAGGCAAGCGCTACCTCGACGCCCTCGGCGGCATCGCCGTGAACACGCTCGGCCACGCCCACCCCAGGCTGGTGAAAACGCTCAGCACGCAGGCGGGCAGGCTGATTCACACGTCCAACATCTATCAGATCACCGAGCAGGAAAACCTTGCCGATAAGCTCGCCGCAATCAGCGGCATGGACAAGATTTTCTTCTGCAATTCCGGCTGCGAGGCCAATGAGGCCGCGATCAAGATTGCGCGGCTGTACGCCAAGGGCAAGGGCGTCGAGAATCCCGCCATCGTGGTGATGGAGAAAGCCTTTCATGGCCGCACGCTGGCCACGCTTTCGGCCACCGGCAGCCGCAAGGTGCAGGCCGGTTTCGAGCCGCTGGTGTCCGGCTTCGTGCGCGTTCCCTACGACGACCTGGAGGCGGTGCGCCAGGTGGCGCAGCACAACCGCAACGTGGTCGCCGTTCTGGTCGAACCGATTCAGGGCGAGGGTGGCATCAACGTCGCGCACCTCGAGTACCTGCGCGGCCTGCGCGCGCTGTGCGATCAATACCAATGGCTGCTGATGCTGGATGAGATCCAGTGCGGCCTCGGCCGCACCGGCAAATGGTTTTTCTATCAGCACGCCGGCTTTCATCCCGACGTGGTCACCCTGGCCAAAGGCCTCGCCGGCGGGATTCCCATCGGCGCCTGCCTCGCCAAGGGCGCCGCCGCCGAGGCGTTCAAGCCGGGCAGCCATGGTTCCACCTTCGGCGGCAGTCCTTTCGCCTGCGCCGCGGCGCTCGCGACACTCGACATCATCGAGCAGGACCAACTGCTCGACAACGCGACCAAGGTCGGCGATGCCATCCGCGCCGGCTTGACCACGGCGCTGGCTGGAATCAAAGGCGTAATCGCGGTCCGCGGCATGGGCCTGATGCTGGGCATCGAGCTCGACCGGCCCTGCACCGAGCTCGTCGGGCGCGCGCTCGAAGCCGGGCTGCTCATCAATGTCACCGCGGACAAGGTCGTGCGCCTGCTGCCGCCGCTCATCATGAACCAAGACGAGGCGCGCCAGGTGGTCGCTATCCTCTCCGCCCTGATCCGGGACTTCCTCCTCCAGCCGGCGCCGGCGCACTGACGCCGGAGGCGCATCATGAAGCTGCGGCATTATCTGCAATTCCGCGATTTTTCCCGCGCCGAGTACGAGCACCTGCTCGAACGCGCACGCTGGATCAAGTCCCAGTTCAAGCAGTACAAACCCTACCACCCGCTGGTCGACCGCACGCTGGCGATGATTTTCGAGAAACAGTCCACGCGCACGCGCCTGTCGTTCGAGGCCGGCGTGCAGCAGCTCGGCGGCTCGGCCATATTCCTCAATACCCGCGATACCCAGCTCGGGCGCGGCGAACCGGTAGAGGACATGGCCCAGGTCGTGTCGCGCATGGTCGACATCGTCATGATCCGCACCTTCGAGCAGGCGATTCTCGAGCGCTTTGCCGGAATGTCGCGCGTGCCGGTGATCAATGGACTCACCAACGAATATCATCCGTGCCAGGTGCTGGGCGATATTTTCACCTTTAGCGAGCACCGCGGCGCGATCAGCGGCAGGACGGTGGCATGGATCGGCGATTCCAACAATGTCTGCAATACCTGGATGCAGGCGGCGGCGATATTCGATTTCAACCTGCACGTCTCCACCCCGCCCGGTTACGAAGTGGAAGCGGAACGCGCCGGGATCTACGGCAAGAATCATTACGCGCATTTCGCCGACCCGATGGAGGCTGTGCGCGGCGCCGACCTGGTCACCACCGATGTCTGGACCAGCATGGGCTTCGAGGCCGAGGACGCCGAGCGCAAGCGCGACTTCAGCGACTGGCAGGTCGATGCCGACATGATGCGGCTGGCCGGCCCCGACGCATTGTTCATGCATTGCCTGCCGGCGCATCGCGGCGAAGAAGTATCCGCGGAGGTGATCGACGGGCCGCAGAGCGTGGTCTGGGACGAGGCCGAAAACCGCCTGCATACGCAGAAGGCGCTGATGGAATTCCTGCTGCTGGGAAAAGTCGCGTGAACAGCGTGAAGCACGCGCCACAAGTATCGGCTGACGCCGGAGAATGCATCGGGCTGCGGCGACATAGCTTGCGCGGACGGCGGCCCGTCCGCGCGGATCGTCGATTGGGCGCGGATGAAAAAGCGCATCCGCGCCCAATCGACGATCTTGTATAAAAGCCAAGCCCCAGCCGTTGTGGCTTTTATCCATAACCGTGTTTTTGGTGCGGATGCGCTTTTCATCCGCTCCAAAAAAACGGTTGGCGCGCGAGAGCGCGCAACTGCCCTCATCAGACGCGGCGACATTTAGGACGCTGCATAGAGCTTCACCCTTCAAATTCATCTTTATTCGAGCAAGCAGATGGCAACCAAAAAAAGCGCGGTAAAAAAGGTCGTGCTCGCCTACTCCGGCGGGTTGGATACCTCGGTCATCCTCAAATGGCTGCAGGACGAGTACGGCTGCGAGGTGATCACGTTCACCGCCGATATCGGCCAGGGCGAAGAGCTCGAGCCGGCGCGAAAGAAGGCGAAGCAGTTCGGCGTCAAGAAGATCTTCATCGACGATCTGCGCGAGGAATTCGTGCGCGACTTCGTCTTCCCCATGTTCCGCGCCAACGCCATCTACGAGGGCGAATACCTGCTCGGCACGTCGATCGCCCGCCCGCTCATCGCCAAGCGCCAGATCGAGATCGCGCGCATGACCGGCGCCGATGCCGTCTCGCACGGCGCCACCGGCAAGGGCAATGACCAGGTGCGCTTCGAGCTCGGCTATTACGCTCTGGAGCCCGACATCCGCGTGATCGCGCCATGGCGCGAATGGGACCTCGGCTCGCGCGACAAACTGCTCAAATACGCCGAAAAGCACGGCATCCCGGTAGAGGGCAAAAAGAAAGGCGGTTCGCCCTACAGCATGGACGCGAACCTGCTGCACATTTCCTACGAGGGCCGCATCCTGGAGAATCCGGCCAAGGAGCCGGAAGGGGACATGTGGCGCTGGACCGTAGCGCCCGAGAACGCGCCGGATCGCGCCGAATATGTCGAGCTTGAGTACATGCGGGGCGACATCGTCGCCATCAACGGCAAGAAGCTGTCGCCGGCGACGGTGCTCCAAAGCCTCAACCAGCTGGGCGGCAAGCACGGCATCGGGCGGCTGGATCTGGTCGAAAACCGCTACGTCGGCATGAAGTCGCGCGGCTGCTACGAAACCCCCGGCGGCACCATCATGCTGCGCGCGCATCGCGCCATCGAGTCCGTCTGCCTCGACCGCGAGGTGGCCCACCTCAAGGACGACCTGATGCCGCGCTATGCCGCTCTGATCTACAACGGCTACTGGTGGAGCCCGGAGCGGCGCATGCTGCAGACCATGATCGACGCTTCTCAGGCCAATGTGAACGGCTGGGTGCGGGTCAAATTGTACAAGGGCAACGTCATCGTCGTCGGCCGCGACTCGAAGACCGATTCCCTGTTCGATACGGACATCGCCACCTTCGAGGATGACCGCGGCGCCTATGACCAGATGGATGCGGCCGGCTTCATCCGCCTTAACGCGCTGCGCATGCGCATCGCGGCGAATCTGCGCCAGCGGCAGAAGAAGTCGTAGGCGTCCCGCGACGAGACTTTCCCCTCAAGGGGACGGTTACGCCACCAGCGGCTGCAGCACCACCCTGGCGCGCTCCGCGGCCATGGTCTTGTCCAACAGCTTCATCAGCGCATAGACGCCGCGGATCGCCGGCGTCGCCACGCCGGTGAGCTCACCCAGTTCGATCACCGAGCCGATCAGCGCATTGATTTCTATCCGCCGCCCGGCCTCGACGTCCTGCAGGGTCGAAGTCTTGTGCTTGCCGACCTTCTCGGCGCCGGCGATGCGCTTCTCCAGCGGCACGCGGAACGTGGCACCGAGCTTCTCCCCGATCACCTGGGCTTCACGCATCATGTCGGCGGCGAGCGCGCGCGTCGCCGGCTCCTGGCAGATGTCCGCCAGGGTCGCGTGCGTCAGCGCGCTGATCGGATTGAAACTCATGTTGCCCCACAGCTTGAGCCAGATCTCCGAGCGGATGTCCGCAAGAATCGGCGACTTGAGCGATGCCGCGACCAGCGCGCCCGATACTTTTTTCACACGCTCGGTGTTCGCGCCATCGAGCTCGCCGACGGGATAGCGATCGCCCTCGACATGCTTGATCACCCCCGGCGCGACCACCTCGCCCGCCGGGTAGACGACGCAGCCGATGATGCGGTGCGACTCGATGTTCGCCTCGATCACGCCCGCCGGATCGGCCGTCTTGAGCCGGTAACCGCGATGCGGCCCGTTGAAGTTCTGGAAGTACCACCAGGGCAGGCCGTTCTGGATCGGCACCACCATCGTGTCCTGATGGAACAGCGCGCGCATGTCCGGGGCCAGGCCCGCGACCTGGTTGGCCTTGACCGCGAGGAACACCAGGTCCTGCACGCCCGCTTCGGCGCAGCTCGCCACTGCGCGCAGTTCGGTTGCAGTCTCCTCGCTGCCGTCCGGTCGCACCAGTTTCAATCCGCGCGCCTTGATCGCCTCGAGGTGTGCGCCGAGGTCCACCACCGTGACGCTCTGCCCCGACAGCGACAGGCGCACCGCCAGCATTCCGCCGATCGCACCCGCCCCTACGATTCCGATGTTCATGTCCCCTCCTGGCCGCCCTCCGCGCGGAGGGTCATCCGGCGCCGCATCGCGCCGCGCGAAATGGTTTACTCGTAGCGGTTGCTCAGAGTGCCGATGCCGTCGATGACGATGCTGATGCTGCTGCCGGGTTTCATCGAGCCCACGCCCACCGAGGTGCCGCAGGCGATCACGTCGCCCGGCTCCAGCGTCATGTCCTGCGAGATCAGGCTGACGAGTCGGGCCGGGGGAAAGATCATGTCTGCCACCGGATAGTTCTGTCTCTCCTGATCGTTGAGTATGGTCTTGACCGTGAGCTTGGCCGGATCGAGCCCGGTAGCGACCACCGGCCCGAAAACGCCGAAAGTATCGAAGCTCTTCGCGCGCACCCATTGCCCGAATGTCGCGTCCTTGTTGATGATCTCGGCCGCCGTGACATCGTTGATGCACGTATAGCCGAAAATACAGCCGGGCGCCTGCGCTTCCGACACTGCGCTGCAGCGCTTGCCGATGACAATGCCCAACTCGCCCTCGTACACCACCTTGCCGGAATATGCGGCCGGCACGCGGATGGTCTCGCCATGGGCGAGAAAGGAGTTATTGCCCTTGAGGAAGTACAGCGGTTCGGGCGGGCTCGGGTTGCCGAGCTTGGCCGCGAGCGCGCGAAAGTTGTTCCATAACGCGACCATCTTGGTCGGTTGTGTCGGGGTAAGCACCTTGACCGCCGCCAGCGAAACGGTCGCGCCGGTAGCTTGCGCGCCGGCGAACATGTCGCCGGAATGAATTCTTATGTTGTCGTTCTCAACCGCACCGAAGCCGGTCCTGCCCTGGTGCTCAAAGCGTATCCAATGCGCCATAGTCGTCTCCATTAACGCGTCGCGGCCGGCTGCCGGTCTCCTGCCGCCCGGAATACTGAATGCTCGCGCCGGGGACCGATCGCCGCATTCCGGATTATGAAATCTTTCTGCGGATTATAATACGCCGATTCCACGCCGCGTTCCATGCAGCGCGCGCAGCTGCATTGCTCTGCGCCGTCTGCGGTCAGGCTGTTTTTTGTAGGATAATCGCGCAGCGGTCGCATATTGGCGCGCCGTACCAGCCGGCGCACCGTACCAGCGCACGTCGCCGATTCCATCAACGCAATCGAGGTAAGCCATGCCCTCCTTCGACATCACTTCGGAAGTCAACAAGGTCGAATTGAAGAATGCGATCGATCAGTCCAACAAGGAGATCGCCAACCGCTTCGACTTCAAGGGCTCGGATGCGCGAATCGAGCAGACCGAGTTCACCCTGAGCATTTATGCCGACGACGACTTCAAGCTCAAGCAGGTGATGGACGTGTTCACCGGCAAATGCGCCAAGCGCGGCGTCGACGTGCGCGCGCT
>JADGRR010000097.1 GCA_017880745.1 Burkholderiales bacterium | reverse complement strand
ATTGCTGAACCGACCCTTCAAACAGGGAAGCATGAGGGGAAGGATCCCCTCATTTTGCGATGAGCTCTAAGGGGCAAAGTTGAAAATCATTATCCTCGGCGCGGGTCAGGTCGGCACCAGCGTGGCCGAAAGCCTGGTTTCTGAAGCCAACGACATCACCGTGGTAGACATTGACGGCGCGCGCCTGCGCCTGTTGCAGGACCGACTGGACCTGCGCACTGTCACCGGCAGCGGAGCGCATCCGGGCGCTCTGAAAAGCGCCGGCATCGAAGACGCCGACATGCTGATCGCGGTAACACACAGCGACGAAATCAATCTGGTCGCGTGCAAGATCGCGGCCCACCAGTACAACGTTCCCACCCGCATTGCGCGCGTGCGCGCCCCCGAGTACTTGGCCAACGAGCAATTGTTCGCGCCTGACTGCTTCGCCGTGGACTACGCCATCTGTCCGGAGCAGCTGATCACCGAATACCTGGTCAAGCTGGTCCAGTTTCCCGAGGCGCTGCAGGTGCTGGAATTCGCTCACGGCAAAGTGAGTCTGGTGGCGGTGCGCGCCTTCGAGGGCGGGCCGCTGGTGGGTCACCAGCTGCAGGACATCCGCAAGCACATGCCCAACGTGGACGTGCGCGTCGCCGCCATTTTCCGCGGCGACCGGCCGATCGTGCCTGAGGGCACCACCGTGGTCGAGGCGGGCGACGAAGTGTTCTGCCTCGCTGCCAGCCAGAATATCCGCAAGGTGATGCAGGAGCTACGCCGCATGGACAAGCCTGCGCGTCGCGTCATGATCGCCGGTGGCGGCAACATCGGCTTGAGGCTGGCGCGTGCGCTCGAGAGCGAATATACGGTCAAAATCGTCGAGCACAACAAGCGCCGCTGCGAGGAGCTCTCCACCCGCCTAGATAAAGCGCTGGTGCTGCAGGGCGATGTCACCGATGAATCGCTGCTCGAAGCCGAAAACGTCGAGGAGATGGACCTGTTCGTCGCCGTCACCAATGACGACGAGAACAACATCATGAGTTGCCTGCTCGCAAAGCGCATGGGCGCGCGCCGCGTGGTGGCGCTGATCAACCGGCGCTCCTATGTGGACCTGCTGCAATCGGGGCAGATCGACATCGCCATCTCCCCGGCGCAGGCAACCATAGGCTCGCTGCTGGCGCACGTGCGCCGCGGCGACATCACCGAGGTGCACTCGCTGCGACGCGGCGCAGCCGAGGCCCTGGAAGCGGTGGTGCACGGCAGCGCCGATTCCTGCCGCATGGTCGGGCGGCGCATCGAGGAGCTCGAATTACCCAAGGGCACGACCATCGCCGCCCTGGTGCGCGGCGGCGAGGTGCTGATGGCCCACCACGACCTGGTGATCCAGGCCGAGGATCACGCGATCGTCTTTGTCACCAACAAGAAGATGGTGCCCAGGGTGGAAAAGCTGTTCCAGGTCAGCGCGGGCTTTCTCTGAACTGAGGCGCTCGCCGCTCATGGTCCGCCTGATCGCAGTGTTTAACGTGCTGAGCGTGGTCATCATGGCCTTTGCGCTGTGCCTGATCTTTCCGCTCGCCTGCTCCGTCCTCCTCGGCGACAGCGCGCAAACCGCCTACGACGAAGCCATCCTTTTCACCGCCGCGAGCGGCGTCCTGCTATGGGCGATGACGCGGCGGAAACGGCGCGAATTGCAGCCGCGCGACGGCTTTCTGCTGGTGGCGCTGGTGTGGACCGTGCTGCCGGCTTTCGCCACCCTGCCCCTGATGTTCTACCTGCCGGAACTGTCCTTCACCGACGCCTACTTCGAGACCGTCTCCGGGCTCACCACCACCGGCGCAACGGTGCTCTCCGGCCTGGACGCGCTGCCGCCCTCGATCAATATCTGGCGTACGTTTCTCATCTGGATCGGCGGCATGGGCGTGATCGTGCTGGCGGTTGCCATACTGCCCCTTCTGGGCGTGGGCGGCAGCCAGATGTACAAAGCCGAGACACCCGGCCCGATGAAAGACACCAAGCTCACGCCGCGCATCGCGGAGACCGCCAAAGGCCTGTGGCTCGTATACGTCATGATCACCGTTGCCTGCCTCCTCGCCTTCAGGCTCGCCGGCATGAACTGGCTCGACGCCATGATGCATGCATTTTCCACCATGGGCCTGGGCGCCTTTTCCTCGCACGACGCCAGCTTCGGCTACTGGAACTCGCCGGTGATCGAGGCAGTAGCCATCTATTTCATGCTGCTGGCGGGCATCAACTTCGGCACGCATTTTCTCGCCTGGCGGCGCTGGAGCTTCGCCCCCTACGTACGCGATCCCGAGGCACGACTGTATCTCTTAGCCGTGATCGGCAGCGTATTCGGCATCGCCTATTACCTGCTCGCAAACCAGATCTACCCCAGTTTCTGGACGGCGCTGCGTTTCTCCGCCTTCAACGTCGTGTCCATCGCCACCACCACCGGTTTTTCCAACACCGATTACAACCTATGGCCTGTCTTCGCGCCGGTGTGGATGCTGTTCCTGTGCAGCTTCGCCACCTGTTCCGGCTCGACCGGGGGTGGCATTAAAATGATCCGCGCCGAGCTGATGGCGCGCCAGGCGGTGCGGGAAATGACGCGCATCATCCATCCGCGCGCCGTGGTGCCGGTGAAGCTCGGCGGTGTGCCGGTCGAGAACAACATCATCTTTGCCGTGCTCGCCTTCATCCTGATGTATAACGGATCGGTCATCGCCATGACCATGCTGCTCGCGGCCTCCGGCCTGGATATCGTCACCGCGTTCTCTGCGGTGATCGCTTGCATCAACAACACCGGGCCGGGTTTGGGCCGTGTGGGACCGGCAACGACTTATGCGGCGCTGAACGATTTCCAGACCTGGATCTGTTCCATCGCCATGCTCCTCGGACGCCTGGAATTGTTCACCCTGCTGGTGGTGTTTACGCCCGGATTCTGGCGCAAGTAAGCGAAGCGGTCCTTGGAGGCGGGGTTGAAGCGTATCCGGGCCAACTCCATCAACGACAATCTCCGCGCCCCAATTTGCGCGGACGAGAATCCGTCCGCGCGGGATCGTCGATTGCGCACGGACGAAAGAGCCATCCGCGCGCAATCGACGATCTTGTATCAATGCCGCAGCTTGAACGAAGTGAGGAACATGTCGACGTCGGTCATGGCAACGCCATCCTTGGCGCCGACGTAGGCGATCTGGTACAAGCGGCTGCCGACCGCGACAAAGCGCGCCTTCAGCACCGCGCCGGCCCGGCCTTCGGCATAGACCTGCCGCCCGGGAAAGCCCTCGATGCTAATGTCCTCCTCGGAACGCACGCCGCCCCCGATGTTGCGCAACAACGCGTCGCGCGCCGCGTTCAGCTGCTCGCGCCCATGCTCTGCGGCGAGCGCCGCGGCAGGATAGTCGGTATAGGCCACACCCATGGTCGCCTGTTTCAGGCTGTAGGCATACATGGTCATGGTGAGCGCCCCCGCCGTGGTCTCGAGCCTGCGCGACTCGTGCTGTGCCTTGCCGGGCAGCAGCACGGCAAAGCGTCCCTCGGGCACCGACAGCTCGCGCCAGTCGAGTTCCGGCGCGCAGGCGGCGAGGGCGGCGCAGACGATAACCATGCACCATGGCCGTTTCAGTAGTACTGAAACGGCCGCTGACTTAGGGAAGCACGGACGGAGGTATCCCGTCATTTTGCAATGAGCTCTCGGCGCGCCGGCGCGCAGTTCCAACGTTGCCCTACTTCGTCGCGATCACCGCGATCTCGACCAGCATGTCGGCGGCCGCGAGCTTGGCCTCGACGCAGGCGCGCGCCGGCAGGTTGTTCGCATCGACCCAGGCGAGCCAGGCCTGGTTCATCTCTTCGCGCGTGCGGATGTCGGCGAGCCAGATCTGCGCCGAGACGATCTTGGACTTGTGGCTGCCCGCCTGCGCGAGCAGCGCATCGATCCTGCCGAGAATCTCTTCGGTCTGCGCCTTGGCCGAAGCCGGGCGCTTGTCGGCGACCGTGCCGGCGACATAGACCATACCATTCGCTTCGACGGCGCCGGAAAGGATTTTTGCGGGCTGGTGGCGGACGATGCTCATATGAAATACCTCGTGTCAGGTGGTAGTGGATCGAACGGCGTCGTACGCCAGTACCGGCGCGAGCCATTTTTCGATGTCGGACAGCGGCAGCCGTTTGCGCCGGGCGTAATCCTCGACCTGATCGGATCCGATCTTGCCGACGGCGAAGTATTGCGACTCCGGATGCGAGAAATAGAATCCGCTCACCGCTGCCGCCGGCCACATGGCATAGCTCTCGGTCAGCGTGATGCCGATCTTCGATGCGTCCAGCAGCCGGAACAAATCGCCCTTCTCGGTGTGGTCGGGACAGGCGGGATAACCCGGCGCCGGGCGAATGCCGCGATATTCTTCGCGGATCAAGGCATCGTTGTCCAGCGTTTCATCCGCGGCATAACCCCAGAACTCGCGCCGCACGCGCCGGTGCAAGTGCTCGGTGAACGCTTCGGCCAGGCGGTCGGCCAGGGACTTCAGCATGATGGCGTTGTAATCGTCGTGCCCGGCTTCGAATTCCTTCACCCGCGCTTCGATGCCGATGCCGCTGGTGGCGGCGAAGGCGCCGATGTAATCCTTCACGCCGGAGTTCTTAGGCGCGACGAAGTCCGCCAGGCAGTAATTCGGCTTGCCCGTGGGTTTCTGCGCCTGTTGACGCAGGTTGTGGAAACTCATCGCGACCTGGCTGCGCGACTCGTCGGTGTAGATTTCGATGTCGTCGCCCACGCTGTTTGCGGGAAACAGTCCGAGCACCGCATTGGCGACCAGCCATTTTTCCGCGACAATCCTCTTGAGCATCGCCTGGCCTTCGGCCAATACGTTGCGCGCCGCTTCGCCCACCAGCGGGTCTTGCAGAATCTTCGGATAGGCTCCGGACAATTCCCAGGTCTGGAAGAAGGGCGACCAGTCGATGTGGCTGGCGATCGCGGCCAGATCGTATTCGCGAAACACTTTCACCCCGATGAACCTGGGCGCCGGCGGCGTATAGGCCGACCAGTCGGTGCTAAAGCCGTTGGCGCGCGCCTGCGCGATGGAGAGCAGCGCCGCGCGCGGTTTTTTGGACTGGTGCTGGGTGCGAATCTTGTCGTAGTCAGCGCGCACCGAACGCACGTACTCTTCGCGCAGCCCGTCCGACAGCAGGCTCGAGCACACGCTCACCGAGCGCGAGGCGTCAGGCACGTACACGGTTACGCCGCTGTAATGCGGCGCAATTTTCACCGCGGTGTGCACGCGCGAGGCGGTGGCCCCGCCGATCAGCAGCGGAATGGTGAAGCCCTCGCGCTCCATCTCGTGCGCCACGTGCGCCATTTCCTCCAGCGAGGGCGTGATCAGCCCCGAAAGTCCGATGATGTCGCACTTCTCCTCGCGCGCCACCTGCAGGATTTTGCTTGCCGGGACCATAACGCCCAGGTTGATGACCTCGTAGTTGTTGCACTGGAGCACCACGCCGACGATGTTTTTGCCGATGTCGTGTACGTCACCCTTGACTGTGGCAACCACGATCTTGCCTTTGGGCTTGGCCGCTTCTCCCGATTCCAGCGCCAGCTTCTGCTTCTCCGCCTCGATATAGGGCACCAGATGCGCCACCGCCTGCTTCATCACCCGCGCCGATTTCACCACCTGTGGCAGGAACATCTTGCCGGTCCCGAACAGGTCGCCGACCACGTTCATGCCGTCCATCAGCGGACCCTCGATCACATGGATAGGGCGTCCGCCGTTGCGTTCGGCTTGCTGCCGCGCTTCCTCGGTGTCCTCGATGATCCAGTCGGTAATGCCTTTCACCAGGGCGTGCGACAAGCGCGCTTCCACGCTCTGCTTGCGCCACTCCAGATCCTCGACCTGCACCTTGCCGCCGCCCTTGACCGTGTTGGCGAACGCGACCAGGCGTTCGGCCGCATCCGGCCTGCGGTTGAGAATGATGTCTTCCACGCGCTCGAGCAGATCCTTGGGTATTTCCTCGTACACGCCCAGCTGGCCGGCGTTGACAATGCCCATGGACATTCCCGCCTTGATCGCGTGGTAGAGAAACGCCGTGTGGATGGCCTCGCGCACCGGATCGTTGCCGCGGAAGGAAAAGGAAACATTGGACACACCGCCCGATACCTTGGCATACGGGAGATTGGCGCGGATCCAGCGCGTCACCTCGATGTAATCGCATGCGTAGTTGTTGTGTTCCTCAATCCCGGTGGCGATGGCGAAAATGTTGGGATCGAAAATGATGTCTTCGGCCGGAAAGCCGACTTCTCGAGTGAGGATGTCGTAGCAGCGCCGGCAAATGGCCTTGCGCCGCTCCAGGCTGTCGGCCTGGCCCTGTTCGTCGAACGCCATGACAATCACCGCCGCGCCGTAGCGGCGCGCCAGTTTCGCCTGGCGCACGAACTCGTCCTTTCCTTCCTTGAGCGAGATCGAATTCACCACCGACTTGCCCTGCACGCATTTCAGCCCGGCCTCGATCACCGACCACTTGGAGGAATCGAGCATCAGCGGAACGCGCGAGATGTCGGGCTCGGAGGCGATCAGGTTGAGAAAGGTGACCATGGCTTTTTCCGAGTCGAGCATCGCCTCGTCCATGTTCACGTCCACCATTTGTGCGCCGCTCTCGACCTGTTGGCGCGCCACCGCGAGAGCAGCGCCGTAGTTGCCGGCGAGGACCAGGCGGGCAAAGGCCTTGGAGCCGGTGACGTTGGTGCGCTCGCCGACGTTGACGAACAGCGTATCGTCGCCGATGTTGAGCGGCTCCAGACCCGACAGGCGCAGCTTCTTTTCGATTTGCGGCACCTGGCGCGGCGGCAAGCCCCTGACCGCCTGCGCGATCGCCCTGATATGCGCCGGTGTGGTGCCGCAACAGCCGCCCACGATATTGAAGAAGCCGCTCTGGGCGAATTCCCTGAGCAGGCCGGAGGTATAGTCCGGCGTCTCGTCGTAACCGGTCTCCGCAAGAGGGTTGGGCAGCCCCGCGTTGGGATAACAGCTGACGTAGGTGTCGGCGACGCTGGATAGCTCCTCGATGTACGGCCGCATCAGCTTGGCGCCGAGGGCGCAGTTCAGGCCCACCGCGAGCGGGCGGGCGTGGCGCACCGAGTTCCAGAACGCCTCAGGTGTCTGTCCGGTGAGGGTGCGCCCGGAGGCATCGGTAATGGTGCCAGAGATGATGATGGGCCAGCGCCTGCCGCGCGCCTCGAACGCGCTATCGATCGCGAACAGGGCTGCCTTGGCGTTGAGCGTATCGAAAATGGTCTCGAGCAGGATCAGATCCACGTCGCCGTCGAGCAGGCCGCGCAGCGATTCGCTGTAGGCCGCGACCAGGGTGTCGAAGTTGATATTGCGAAAACCCGGATCATTGACGTCAGGCGAAATCGAGGTAGTCTTGGTCGTTGGACCGAGCACCCCGGCGACAAAACACTGCCGCTCGGGCGCCAGATGCATGCAGGCGTTAGTGGCCGCGCGCGCCAGGTGCGCGGCTTCGCGGTTGAGTTCGTACACGAACCCCTCCATGCCGTAGTCGGCCATGGAAGGCGCGTTGGAGTTGAAGGTGTTGGTGCAAACGATGTCGGCGCCCGCTTCCAGATAGGCGGCGTGGATCTCGCGGATAATACCCGGCTGGGTCAGCGACAGGAGATCGTTGTTGCCCTTGAGATCGTGCGCGAAAGCGGCAAAGCGCTCACCGCGGTAGTCGCCCTCTGCGAGCTTGTAGCTCTGGATCATCGTGCCCATGGCGCCATCCAGGATGAGGATGCGCTCGCCGAGCAGTCGTTCTAGTTGTGCGGCTTTGGTCATGTAGTGTCTGTTGCGAAATGAGGGAACATCCCCCGAGGGGACTTTCCCCTCAAGGCGGATCGAGACCTTCGGGGCACATCCCCTCATATTCCCCTAAATCAGGGACTGTTTCAGTAATTGGGAAACAGCCTCTAAAGAGGAAACCAGCAAATAAAAAAACCCGCCCTGCCAGCCAGGTACGGGTTCCCTCGCTTTAGCAGCATTTGTTTTTCGTCCGGCCGGAACCGGCGGCGCCCGCAATCTGACATCAAATCGGCGCAATGGTGAATTTTAGCCCGCCACCACCCCGTTTGTCCACCCGGCGGACGCGGATTCGCCTGCAGTGACGGGTAGCCTTATACTAGCGGTTTTCGAGCGAAGGCCGGACGATGCAGCACCTGACCCCCAAGGAAGCCCACGATTTCCTGCACCAGAATCCAAGCGCGGTATTCATCGATTGCCGCAGCGAGATGGAATTCCTGTTCGTCGGACACCCGACGGGTGCGATCATGATCCCCTGGAACGACGGCCCGGACTGGGAGGTAAATCCGCATTTTGTCGGCCACGTGAAAAAAGCGGCGAGCGTGGACCGCCCGCTCGTGCTCATCTGCCGCAGCGGCAATCGCTCGCTGGACGCGGGCGCCGCGCTGGAGAAAGCCGGCTTCACCCAGGTCTATAACGTGCTGCACGGCTTCGAGGGCGAACTGAACGAACACCACCAGCGCAACTCCATTACCGGCTGGCGGCACGAAGGACTGCCCTGGGAACAATGCTGATCAGCGTGGCGCCGGCCATATTCGGCGCCGTTTCAGGTGCGGTCCGGATCCAGCGCGACGGACTTCACTTCCCGCAAGGCCCGCTGCACTGATCACCGTGAATTCCGGCGAGCGAGCGTATCCGCCGCCACGGCTTGCCTTTGCGATGTG
>JADGRR010000096.1 GCA_017880745.1 Burkholderiales bacterium | reverse complement strand
GAGACTGCATCTGATTTCCGGACTTGCGACGATCGGCAGCAGCATCAGCCTGTGAGCAGGCGTATCTCCACGGCGGCAAAACGGCTCAAAGCCTCAGCCAATTCTTGACCTGAAGTGCCGGGGCCAACTTATCCAGAGCGGCCCGGCCATGTCGGGCACGCCTTACCCAACCCGGACCTCTCGAAATCAAGTCTGCCCAGGCCTCCTCTGCTTCTGAGGCGCGGTGCTCTTTGAGATAGGCCAACAGCAACTCGGCCTGGAGCAGGTCTTTGCTGGACTTGGTTGCGAATGTGCCTTCCCGCTCGCCATAGACCAAGAGCTTGTGTAGCGCATAGCGTGCCGGTTGCGGCACGTTGGCCACTACACACCGGTCCCCGGCGAACAGCACGGCCTGCTGAACATCCTCCAGCGAAAATTCCATGAACTTGAGCGGCTGCAGGGTGACCCCAAGTTGGGGGTGCTCGTAGGGCTGGGTGCCTTTGCGATGCAGCGTGGTCACAAAGTCCAGCTTGAAATCCGGTTCGCGCGGGTTCAAATAGGTGGCGCCGAGCTTCGATGCGAGGCCGGAGACCGGCAGAAATCCCATCTCGAGAGACTTTATGGCCTCGTGCGTTTGGACTTGAACGTCACCGGGCAGCGCGAGGGATAGGCTCTTGCCCGCGTGGGCAAAGTCGATGTCCTGCGTCCGTGAGCCGTCTCCCCAGCGCACACCGAGCATATTGGCAAACGCCAAAAACGCATGCGTGCCGATGAGCACGCCCCCTGCGCGGAAAAACCCGTATTCGGCCAGGCGCTGCAGCACACGCAGATGTCGAGGCAGGATTTCGGCGCATCCCAGGGCCGCACAAGAGCGTGCCAAGGGACCCAAGCCGACCACCGCCGATGGTTGCGCCTTGCGCGACATCAGCGCACGCACAGGGACTGTGTCCGGTCCGACAAACACCTGACGCAACTTGCCGGAGGGCTCGGTGTACTGGAAATACCAGTACTTGGCCCCACGCACCGTTTTCGATGCGAACGAGCCCGACAGGTCTGCGACACTGCGCACGTGTTCAGCAACCAGCGCCGCTTCGAGCAATTGTGCGTACGCGGTCTGCGCGGTCAGTGAGAGTTCTGTAAAGGAAGCCATTCAGCTATACTAGTATAGGAGACAAGTTAGTATAGCATCGAGCTATACTAACATCACTCAAACCTTAGTATAGCCGTAGGACGTCCGCTTCCGACGCGATGGGTCGCGGCGCCGGGTCGCCCGCTTATTTCGTCCCCTGCAGTAAGCGTATCTCTGCGGCCGCAAGACCGTTCGGCTCCCCCAGCACCACGACCGCGTCGCCGGCCTCGAAGCGGGTCTGCGGCCCGGATTCGCCGGCGCCGACACCGCGCGTTCGCACCCGGGTCACCGCGGCATCCAGCGCGGCCAAATTCAGCTCCGCCAGCGCCGACCTCACGCAAGGATTGATAATCACACATCGTTAAGATATCTTTAAGATATCCATAGAGAACGAGGAATAAGCATGAGCGCCCGCAGCCAGAGCAATCAGATTGCTTTTCGCTACCGTGCCGTTGACAGCGCCACCGGCGTAAGCCGCGAGACTGCAAAGCGCTTGGCGGCGCAACTGGGCGTGGATGAAACCCAGGCTATCCATCAGGCATTGCATGAACTCGCCGTCCGGGTTTTGCCGCAGTATGAGCAGGATGATGGCCCCTTGACGGCGACCCAAGTGCGACAGATCAGGAAACGCGTGCCGCAAGGCATCAAGCGCTCGGTCCGCTCAAGCCTGATCGAAACGGAATCAGCGTAGATGACCGGCTGGTAGGCAGAGCCCATGGCAGGTGACATCGTTTGGTGTCATTTTCCGGATAACATCAGTCCCCGCCCGAAACCCCGACCTGCACTGATTCTTGCGGTCTTCGACGACAATGCGCCACGGTTCGACGTGAGTGTCGTCTATGCAACGAGCCGGCGTACCACTATGCTGCATCGCGGAGAGTTCTCCATCCTGCGCGACAGAAACGCCGCCGCTTTCGGCGCGGCGGGCCTCAGCTACGACACGAAGTTCGATCTAAAACAGAGCATCGATCTGCCCGATCCGTCCGAATGGTTCTCCGGTCCGCCAGCGGCGCCGCATGGACAGACGCCCAAACTGGGCGTCTTGCACCCTTCTCTGGTCCGCGCACTTCAGGCCGCGTTCCACGCCGCTACCGACTGATATTTTGTTTGTGACCAGGCCGCTTACGCCGTTCCCTGCAGCAAGCGTATCTCTGCGGCGGCAAGACCATTCGGCTCGCCCAGCACCACGACCACGTCGCCGGCCTCGAAGCGGGTCTGCGGCCCGGATTCGCCGGCGCGGATGCCGCGCCGGCGCACCCGCGTGACGCTCGCACCCAGCGCCGGCAGATCGAGTTCGGCCAGGGTCCGTCCCACGGCATAGGCGCCTGGAGTCAGCGTGACCGAATGCAGCCGCGGCTGCCCCTGCTCGGCCGCATCCGCCGCCGCGTCGCCCTCGCCGTGGAAAAAGCCGCGCAGCAGGCTGTAGCGGGTATTGCGCACCTCGCGCACGCGGCGCACCACGCGCGCGAGCGGCACGCCCATCAGCACCAGCGCATGGCTGGCGAGCATCAAGCTCGATTCGAAAGCATCGGGCACGACCTCTGCCGCTCCGGCCGCCTGCAGCCGCTCCATGTCCGCATCGTCCAGCGTGCGCACGATCACCGGCAGCGCCGGGTTGATCGCATGCGCGTGATGCAGGATTTTCAGCGCGGCGGGTGTGTCCGCGAACGAGATCACCAGCGCGCTCGCGCGCGCCAGGCCCGCGGCGATCAGGGCTTCGCGCCGCGCGCCATCGCCATAGACCACGGTCTCGCCCGCGGCGGCGGCTTCGCGCACCCGTTCCGGGTCGAGGTCGAGCGCGACGTAGCCGATGCCTTCCTGCTCGAGAAAGCGCGCCAGATTCTGGCCGGTGCGGCCGTAGCCGCACAGCACCACATGCTTCGCGGCCCGCATGCCGGAGACGGCGATCTGGTGCAGCGCGAGCGAGCGCAGCATCCATTCCGAAGCGACGAAGCGCAGCACCAGCTTGTCGCTGTAATGGATCAGAAACGGCGCGCACAGCATCGACAGCAGCATCGCCGCCAGCACGGGCTGCAGCAGCGCATCGTCCACCAGATGCACGCCGCCCGCCTGCGCCAGCAGCACGAAACCGAATTCGCCCGCCTGCGCCAGGGCCAGCGCGGTGCGCAAGGCGTTGCCCGGGGTCGACCCGAACAGGCGCGACAGCACGGCGATCAGGGCAAATTTGAACAGCACCGGCAACGCGAACAACAGCAGTACCAGCCCGAATCTGTCGGCCACCACAAATACGTTCAGCTGCATGCCGATGGTGACGAAAAACAGGCCCAGCAGCAAATCGCGGAACGGCTTGATGTCCTCTTCCACCTGGTGCCGGTATTCGGTTTCGGAAATCAACATGCCCGCCAGGAACGCGCCCAGCGCAAGCGACAGGCCGGCGAGCTTGGTGGCCCAGGCAAGGCCCAGGGTGATCAGCAGCACATTCAGCACGAACAACTCGTGCGAGCGGCGCCGCGCCACGACGTGGAACCAGCCGCGCATCAGCTTCTGGCCCGCAAACAGGATCAACACCAGAACCACCGCGGCTTTGGCCAGGGCGAGCGCCAGCACCGGCGCAAGGCGCTCCGCCGGCTGCGCCAGCGCCGGAATCAGGATCAAGAGCGGCACCACGGCCAGGTCCTGAAACAGCAGAACGCCGATGATCTCGCGCCCGTGCGCCGATTCGAGTTGCATGCGTTCGGCCAGGAGCTTGCTCACGATCGCGGTCGAGGACATGGCGAGCGCTCCGCCCAGGGCGAAGCCCAGCTGCCAGGGAAAGCCGAGCAGCCAGGCGCCCGCGGTCGGCGCCAACAGAGTAAGCAGCACCTGCCCCATCCCCAGGCCGAACACCACGCGGCGCATATTGAACAGCTTGGGCAGGCTGAATTCCAGGCCGATGGAAAACATCAGGAATACCACGCCGAACTCGGCCAGATAGATATAGGTCGATTCCTCGCTCGCCGGGATCCAATGCAGGGAGTGCGGCCCGATCGCCACGCCGACCAGCAGGTATCCCAGCACCGGAGGCAGATGCAAGCTGCGCGCCAGCACCACCACCAGCACGGCACTCGCCAGCAGCACCAGCACCAGTTCGAGGGAATCGGTCATCGCTTGTCGGGCACGGGAAAGGGGGGAATTGGGGTTCTGATATACTTTGGCCTATGATACCTGCAGCGTCCCGCATGGACAAAATCGCACCGTCCAAGACCGCGCTGGATCTGGCAAAGCAGGTGCTCGCCATCGAAGCCGAAGCGATCCAGAGCCTCGCGGCGCGCTTGGGTGCGACCTTTCTCGACGCCGTGGCGCTGCTCCTCAACTGCAAGGGCCGCGTGGTGGTCAGCGGCATCGGCAAATCCGGCCATATTGCGCGCAAGATCGCCTCCACCATGGCGAGCACCGGCACGCCGGCCTACTTCGTGCACCCGGCCGAAGCAAGCCACGGCGATATCGGCATGATCGCGCGCGATGACGTGCTGATCGCGCTGTCCAACTCCGGCGAAAGCGAGGAGCTGCTCACCATCGTGCCGTTGCTGAAGCGCCAGGGCGCGCGCCTCATCGCCATCACCGGCAATGCCAACTCGTCCCTCGCACGCGAGGCCGACGTGCATCTGGACGCGCGCGTCGAGAAAGAGGCCTGTCCGCTGAACCTCGCGCCCACCGCGAGCACCACGGCGGCGCTGGCGCTTGGCGACGCCCTGGCGGTGGCGCTGCTCGACGCCAAGGGGTTCGGCGCCGAGGATTTCGCCCGCTCGCATCCGGGCGGAGCGCTGGGACGGCGCCTGCTCACTCACGTGCGCGACGTGATGCGCACCGGCGACGACGTGCCGTCGGTGCCCGATTCCACCGGCTTTTCCGAAGCGATGCTGGAGATGTCGAAAAAGGGCATGGGCATGACCGCCGTGCTCGATGCCGCCGGGCGCGTGAGCGGCGTATTCACCGACGGCGACCTGCGCCGCTCGCTGGCGCACCTCGACGACATCAAGGCCGCACGCATTGCCGACATCATGACCCGCAATCCGCGCACCATCGGCCCCGACAAGCTGGCGGTCGAAGCGGTGCAGATCATGGAGGAACGCAAGGTCAACCAGCTGCTGGTGGTGACCGGCGACGGCACGCTCGTCGGCGCGCTGAACATGCACGACCTGTTCCGGGCCAAGGTGATCTGAGCCAAGATGGAGGACGCATCGGAACACGGCGGGCCGGACGGGGCGCAGGAGCGTGCGGGCTTGGACGCCGCGCGCGAGCGCGAGGATCTGGATGACGCGCTGAAGCGCGAGGGCCTGGATGACGCGCTGAAGCGCGCCAAGGGCCTGAAGCTGATGATCTTCGACGTCGACGGCGTCATGACCGACGGCACGCTCTATTATTCCGAGCGCGGCGAGGAGTTGAAGGCGTTCAACATCCAGGACGGCCACGGCATCAAGATGCTCAAACAATATGGGGTGGAGGTCGCGCTGATCACGGCCAGGCGCTCGCGCGCGGTCGAACTGCGCGCGGCCAACCTCGGCATTGCGCACCTGTATCAGGGCGCGGAGGACAAGCGCGGAGCGTATACCGCGCTGCTCGAGCAACTGGGCCTCGCCAGCGAGCAGTCCGGCTACATGGGCGATGACCTGCTCGACCTGCCGCTCATCACCCGCTGCGGTTTTGCCGCTACCGTGGCGGCGGCGCCCGAAGCGGTGCGCAAGCGCGCCCATTACGTCGCGCGCGCGGGCGGCGGCCATGGCGCCGTGCGCGAAGTGTGCGAATTCATTCTGCGCGCCCAGGAAATGCTCGAACGCGCCATCGGGGCGCATCTCCAATGAGCCATGTCCGATGAGACGGGACCGGGCATCCAGCCTGTTTCCGCTGCTGCTGATTCTGGCGCTGGCAGCGGCCAGCTTCTGGCTGGAGCGCGCGGTACAGGCTCCCGAGCGCGACAAGTCAGGCAAGACGCGGCACGACCCGGATTTCATCGCCGAGAACTTCGGCATTACCAAATTTGACGCCAGCGGCAAACCCGAATACATGCTGTCCGCCGAGCGCATGCAGCATTATCCGGACGACGAGAGCACCAGCGTCGTAGCGCCGCGCCTGGTCCAGCGCCATGAAAACGCGAACCCCGTCATCATCCGCTCCGACCGCGGCCGGATCGCGAAAGGCGGCGACGAGGCCAGCTTCTACGGCAGCGTTGTGGTGGTGCGCGAGGCCGGCCGGGGACAAAGCGAACTGCGCGTGCAGACTGAATACCTGCAAGTCGTCCCCGACCTCGATCTCGCCCGCACCGACAAGCCAGTGATCATTACCGAGGGTCGATCCAGGCTTTCCGGGGTCGGCATGGAATTCAACAACAAGACGCGGCAGTTCGCGCTGCAGTCGCAGGTCAGGGGCACGTTCGATGCAGGCAAGTGAACTGGGAGTTCATTTCAAAATGAGGGGATACCTCCTCTCATGCTCCCCTGTGTCAGAGGCCGTTGCGGCAAGTCTGAAACGGCCTCTGAGCATGCTCGTTTTCTGCGCCTGCTGCCTGGGTTTGGCCGGGCAGGCACAGGCGGAACGGGCCGACCGGAGCAAACCGATCAATCTGGAGTCCGACCAAATGCGCGTCGACGATGCGCAGAAAACCAGCGTGTTCGAAGGTAAAGTGGTGATGACGCAGGGAACGCTCACGATACGCGCAGACAGGGTCACGGTGCGCCAGGACCAGGAGGGCCACCAGTACGGCAGCGCCAGCGGCAACCCGGCCACCTTTCGCCAGAAGCGCGACGGCGCCAACGAGTACATCGAGGGCGAAGCGGAGCGCATCGAATACAACGGCAAGCTCGACAAGGTGGAGTTCTTCAATCATGCAAGGCTCAAGCGCGAACCCGCGGACGAAGTGCGCGGCAACTATATCTCCTACGATTCCCGCACCGAGTACTTCACCGTGACCGGCGGCGCCGGCACAGCTGCGAGCGGCAGTTCCGACGCCAGGGTGCATGCCGTGATCCAGCCGCGCAATACCGGGGAAGACGCGGAAAAAGCGCCCGCAACCGGCGCCCCGAAGCGTTAGCAGGCTGTTGAAAAACGCGTCCGAAACGCGAAGCAAGGACGCGGTCACAAACTTTATGAGGGAAGTGTTTTTCAGCAGCCTCCGAATTGGGGGATATAAAAGGGGGCGTGCCCCCTTTTTCAACAACCTCTTAGCCTGCGCGGATATAAACGGACTACGGGTTCTGCTTTCCGCACGTCCGAAACATCCGGAATGACTGGCGGCCGATGAACCCTGATAGGCGCGAATGAGCCAGCTCAAAGCCAGCAATCTGAAAAAGCGCTACAAGTCGCGCACCGTGGTGCACGACGTATCGCTCGAAGTGCAAAGCGGCGAGGTGGTCGGCTTGCTTGGCCCGAATGGTGCCGGCAAGACCACCTGCTTCTACATGATGGTCGGGTTGGTGAACCTGGACGGCGGAAGTATCAGCCTCGACGGCAAGGAGATCAGCAAGTTTCCCATCCACCGCCGCGCGCGACTGGGCTTGTCGTATCTGCCCCAGGAGACTTCGGTGTTCAGGAAGCTGACGGTGCAGGAGAACGTGCAGGCGGTGCTCGAACTGCAGAACCTGTCCGAGGCGGAAATCGAAGAGCGCCTGGAAAACCTGCTGCGCGAGCTGCATATCACGCAGTTGCGCCACAACCCGGCGCTGTCGCTCTCCGGCGGCGAGCGCCGCCGCGTAGAGATCGCGCGCGCTCTCGCCACCCGCCCCAGCTTCATCCTGCTCGACGAGCCCTTCGCCGGCGTCGACCCGATCGCCGTGCTCGATATCCAGAAGATCATCGGTTTCCTCAGAGAGCGGGGGATCGGCGTGCTGATCACCGATCACAATGTGCGCGAGACCTTGGGCATTTGCGACCACGCCTACATCATCAACGAAGGATCGGTCCTGGCACAGGGCAAGCCCGATGAAATCGTCTATAATGAAAGCGTGAGACGAGTGTATCTGGGCGAGCATTTCCGCATGTAGCTGGCAGGGGCTGCGCTCGCGCTCAAGATGAAACAAACCCTGCAAATCAAGCTGTCGCAGCAGCTGACCCTGACGCCGCAGTTGCAGCAGTCCATCCGGCTGCTGCAGCTGTCCACCATGGAGCTGAACCAGGAGTTGGAGGGTTTCCTCACGGAAAACCCGCTGCTGGAGCGCGACGATCTGGAGCCGGAGGCCTTGCCGGTGCCGCTGAACGGCGCCGCGCGCGAGGAATACGCCGCAACCGCCGGCGAAGCGCCAGCCAACGATTCGCCCGCAACGGACGCCGCCGATATCGACTGGTTCGCCGATGCGCCCTCTGCGGGCGCGCGGCGTGACGACGGCGAGGAATCGGAGTATCCGCAACTTGGCGCCAGCACCCCCACCCTGGGGGAACACCTGATCGAGCAGCTTGCGCTGACGCAGCTGTCGGCGCGCGATAAGAGTGTGGTCAGCACGTTGATTGCAGCGCTCGACGAGGGCGGGTATCTGTCGCAGAGCCTGGAGGAAATCGCCGAGCTGCTGCCGCCGGAATTGGAAGTCGGGCTGGATGAACTGCAAATCGCCCTGCATCATCTGCAGAATTTCGACCCCACCGGCGTCGGCGCGCGCACGCCCGCCGAGTGCCTGGAGCTGCAATTGAAGGCCTTGCCGCCGGACAC
>JADGRR010000095.1 GCA_017880745.1 Burkholderiales bacterium | reverse complement strand
GCCATCGATACCGTGTCGCGCGTCGAGGGACACGGCAAAGTGACCATCCTGCTCGACGCACACAACCAGGTGCGCCAGGTGCGGCTGCACATCGTCGAGTTCCGCGGCTTCGAACGCTTCATCCAGGGGCGCCCCTTCTGGGAAGTGCCGGTGATGGTGCAGCGCCTGTGCGGCATTTGTCCGGTGAGCCACCACCTGGCGGCGTCGAAAGCGCTGGACCAGGTGGTCGGCGCGACGCGGCTCACGCCGACGGCCGAAAAAATCCGCCGGCTGATGCACTACGGCCAGATGCTGCAATCGCACGCGCTGCATTTCTTTTATTTGGCTTCGCCGGATCTGCTGTTCGGCTTCGACAGCGACCTGTCAAAACGCAATATCGTCGGCGTTGCAGCGGCAAATCCGGATACCGCGCGGCGCGGCGTGCTGCTGCGAAAGTTCGGGCAGGAGGTGATACGGGTCACTGCCGGCAAACGCGTACATGGCACCGGTTCGATCCCGGGCGGCGTGAACAAGGCGCTGACGCCGGAAGAGCGCGAATTGCTGCTCGCCGACATCTACCAGATCGTCGGCTGGAGCCGCGATGCGGTGCAGATGATCAAGCTGTTGCACTCGCAGAACCCGGCGCTGTACAACAGCTTCGGCATCTGCAGGTCGAACACCATGTCGCTGGTCGGGCCGGACGGGGATCTCGACTTTTACCATGGCAGTCTGCGCGCCCGCGACAGCAACGGCGGCATCCTCTTCGACGGCGTCGATTACCGCGACTACGCACAGCATATCCAGGAAGAGGTCAAGCCCTGGAGCTATATGAAATTTCCGTTTTTCACCGCGTTTGGCAAGAAGAACGGCTGGTACAAAGTGGGGCCGCTCGCGCGGGTGCAAAACTGCGATCACATCCCGACGCCGCTGGCGGAGGCCGAGCGGCGCGAATTCATCGACTACTGCGGCGGGGTGCCCACGCACGCGCCGCTCGCCTACCATTGGACGCGCATGATCGAGATGCTGCATGCGGCGGAGACGATCAAGGACCTGCTGCATGACGACGATATCGTGGGCGACGATCTGGTGCGGACCGGGGAGCGGGCGACAGAAGGCGTCGGCGTGATCGAGGCGCCGCGGGGAACGCTGATCCACCACTACCGCGTGGATGAGGACGACCTGGTGACCATGTGCAACCTGATCGTGTCCACGACCCACAACAACCAGGCGATGAACGAAGCGATCCGGCACGTCGCCAGGCGCTACCTGGATGGACGCGAAATCACCGAGGGGTTGCTGAACCACATCGAGGTGGCGATTCGCTGCTTCGATCCGTGCCTGTCCTGCGCGACGCACGCTCTTGGCCAGATGCCCCTCGCGGTCGAACTCGTCGACGCCGGGGGCGCCCTCGTGCATGCCTTGAGCAGGAATGGTGATGGCGCGCTCGGGCCTGCGGTGCTCTGATGCAGCCTGGGGTGGTCGTTTTTGCCATCGGCAACCGCAGCCGCGGCGACGACGCCATAGGACCATTGCTGCTTGAACGCCTGGCGCCCTGGCTCGCCGCCGAGGCGCAGACCGGCGAGTTCGAACTTATCGAAGACTACCAATTGCAGATCGAGCATGCGCTCGACCTGCGGGGCAGGCGGCTGGCGCTGTTCATCGACGCCGGATGCGGCACGAGCGCGCCGCTCGAGTTCTACGCCATTGGTCCGGCGCGAGCGCCGGTCGCGCGCAGCACGCACGAGTTGCCGCCGCAGGGGGTGCTGGACGTCTATCGGCAAGTCGCGCTCGCCGAACCGCCGCCGGCGTTCGTGCTGTGCGTACGCGGCGAACGCTTCGAGCTTGGAGAAGGTCTGAGCGGCCCGGCCGAGGCGCATGTGGAAGCGGCCTGGCGGCAACTGACGCTGCTTTGCCGTCAGCCAGATGCGGCGCTTTGGCGCGCCATGGCTGGTACCCCGACACATTAATTTTACCCGCGTGGGCGCGGCAGGCATAATCGCGGCGTATGAACACCACCCAAGCCCTGAATCGCAGGACGCCATCCGGCCGCGTCGCCATCCGTCTCGCACTGGCGCTCGCCGTCGCCGCCTTGCTCGCGGGAGGCGCGTGGTACCTGACGCGGCCGAAGCCGGTGCCGGTCGCAGTCGCGCTGGCCGACGTCGGCCGCGTGGAAAACACGGTGGCGAACACGCGCGCCGGTTCGGTCATGCCCTGCCGGCGGGCCAAACTCGCGCCGCCCCTGGGCGGGCGCATCGACCGGCTGAACGTGACCGAAGGCGATAGAGTGCGCAAGGACCAGGTGCTGCTCACGCTCTGGAACGACGACCTCACTGCGCGCGAGCGCGTGTCGCGCGAGCAACTGCAAACCGCCAAGGCGCACGTGCGCGAAGTGTGCGAGCTGGCGAAGGCGTCGGCGCGCGATGCGCGGCGCGCGCGCGATTTGAGGGCGCGCAACTTCGTGTCGCAGGAGGCGGTGGAACGCGCCGATGCCGATGCGTCGGCGAAGCAGGCAAGCTGCGATTCTGCGGGGACCCAGGTGGCGGAGGCTGAAGCGCGCATCCAGGCATCGCACGCGGACACCGACCGCACGGTGCTGCGCGCGCCCTTCGCCGGCATCGTTGCCGAGGTCAATGGCGAGTTGGGCGAATTCCTGACGCCGTCTCCGCCGGGCATCCCGACGCTGCCTGCGGTGGACCTGATCGACGACTCCTGCCTCTTCGTTTCCGCGCCGATCGACGAGGTGGACGCGGCGCAGCTCAAAGTCGGCATGACGGGGCGCGTCACGCTGGATGCCTACCGCGGACAGCACTTCGCCGGCCGCGTGCGCCGCATCGCGCCCTACGTGCTGGCGGTGGAAAAGCAGGCGCGCACGGTGGAGGTGGAGGTCGAGTTCGACCAGCCGGGCGCCGCAAAACATCTGCTGGTTGGCTATAGCGCGGATATCGAAATCGTGGTCACGGGCCACGACAACGTGATCCGTATTCCGACTCCCGCGCTGATGCCGGGCAACCGCGTGCTGGTGCTAGGCAGCGGCGGGGTGCTGGAGCAGCGCCGGATCGAAACCGGCCTCGCGAACTGGGAGTTCACCGAAGTGAAATCCGGCCTTGCCCGGGGCGACAGGGTTGTCACCTCGCTCGAGCGCGAGGGCGTCAAGGCCGGCGCCCGCGCCGCGGCGGAGAAAGCCGTGGCGGAGAAGACGGAGGCCCCCAAGGCCGAAGCGCAATGATCCGTCTCACCGGCATAGCGCGCACTTTCCTGGTGGGCGGCGAGGAGGTTCACGCCTTGTGCGCGGTGAATCTCGCGATCACGCGGGGCGAATATCTGTCGATCATGGGCCCCTCCGGATCGGGCAAATCGACGCTGCTCAATATCATTGGCCTGCTCGACCGCCCCAATGCCGGCACCTACGAGCTCGACCAGCGCGACGTGACCGCGCTCACCGACGACGAACTGGCGCGGGTGCGGCGCGAGAAGATCGGCTTCGTGTTCCAGTTTTTCCACCTGGTGCCGCGCCTGACTGCGGTGCAGAACATCGAGCTGCCGATGGTCCTGGCGGGTATCGATCCGGCTGAACGCCGGCAAAGGCTCGCGCGCCTGCTCGGCGAATACAGCCTGGAAGAGCGGGCCAACCATCGTCCCGATCAGCTATCCGGCGGCCAGTGCCAGCGGGTGGCGATTGCGCGTGCGATGGCCATGGGACCGACGGTGATCCTCGCTGACGAGCCCACCGGCAACCTCGACCGGCATACGGGGCAGGAAGTGCTGAGCGTGCTCGAGCGCGTGCACCACAATGGTGGAACCGTGGTAATTGTGACCCATGATCCTGAGATCGGTGCGCGCTCGCACCGGCGGCTGCGCATGCTCGACGGCGCCATCGTCTCCGACGAAAAAGGCTGACCGTGCGCGTCGTCGATTTGCTCAATTTCGCCTGGCAGGTGGTGCGCGGCTCGCTGGCGCGCACGCTCCTGATCCTGCTCGCCATGGGCATCGGCGTTGCCGCCGTGGTGGTGGTGACCGCGCTCGGAGAAGGGGCGCGGCTGTATGTGGCGAACCAGTTCGGCTCGCTCGGCAGCAACCTGATCATCGTCCTGCCCGGCCGCAGCGATACGGCCGGCGCCCTGCCCGGGGTGCTGGTGGGCAAGACGCCGCGCGATTTGACGCTCGACGACGCGCTCGCGCTTAAACGCAGCCATGCGGTTCGGCGCTTTGCCCCTCTGGTCATCGGCGCCGGCGACGTGCGCTCCGGGGCGCGCAGCCGCGAAACGCCGGTGCTGGGATCTACGGCGGAGCTGATGGATATCCGGCACATGGAAATGGCGCAGGGCCGGTTCCTGCCGGAAGGCGATCCGCGCCACAGCCAGCCCGTTTGCGTGATCGGCGCCAAGGTCGCGAGCGAACTGTTCGGGTCCCGCCCGGCTTTGGGGGAATGGGTGCGCGTCGGCGACCGCCGTTTTCGCGTGATCGGCATCATGGCGACGCAGGGCGAATCGCTCGGATCGAATACCGACGAAATCGTGATCGTGCCGCTGGCTGCGGCCCAGGCGCTGTTCAATACCGAAGCGCTGTTCCGCGTCCTGGTCGAGGCCAAGAGCCGGGAACAGATCCCGGATGCGAAGGCCGATGTCGAGGAGATCATCCGGCTGCGCCATGAAGGAGAACGCGATGTCACCGTGATCACCCAGGACGCCGTGCTGGCCACGTTCGACCGCATCCTGAACGCGCTGACCCTGACCGTGGCGAGCATCGCCGCCATCAGCCTCGCGGTGGCCGGGATCCTGATCATGAACGTGATGCTGATCGCGGTGACGCAGCGACGGCGCGAGATCGGCCTGCTCAAGGCGCTCGGCGCAACAGGGCAGCAGATTCGGTTGCTGTTTTTCACCGAGGCGCTGCTGCTCGCCTCGGGCGGCGCCGCGGCCGGCCTCGCAGTGGGTGAGCTCGGCCGCAGCATCGTCTCCCAGGTGTATCCGGCGATTCCGTTCCAGGCGCCGTGGTGGGCGCTGGTGGCGGCGCCCGCGACCGCGCTGATCACGGCGGTGCTGTTTACGGTGGCGCCGGCACGGCGCGCGGCCATGCTCGATCCGGTGCAAGCTTTGTCGCGCAGATAAGAGCTCTAGATGCGTTACGCCGATTTTGTCAGTTTCACCTACGCTTCCCTCAGGGCGCAGCGGCTGCGCACGGCGCTTACTGCGCTCGGTATCGCCGTCGGCATTGCCGCGGTCATCCTGCTCACGTCCATCGGCGAGGGGCTGCACCGTTTCGTCATCGCGGAATTCACCCAGTTCGGCACCAACATCATCAGCGTCACCCCGGGACGCGTCCAGACTCACGGCGCTTCGCTCGGTGCGGTGAATACGGTGCGGCCCCTGAGCATCGACGATGCCCTGGCGCTGCGCCGCGCGCCCTATGTGCAGTTGTCCGACCCCGTAGTGCAGGGCAACGCCGAAGTCGTACACAGCGGCAAGAGCCGCCGCGTCACGCTCTACGGCGTGGGCCCCGACTTTGCGCGCGCGCTGAAAATGCGCGTGGCCAGCGGCGAATTCCTGCCGCCTGACGATCCGCGCAGCGCGCGTGCTTTCGTCGTCCTCGGCTCCAAGGTGGCGCGCGAGCTGTTCGGCGGTGACAATCCCCTGGGCAGCCGCATCCGTGCCGGCGGCGAGCGCTATCGCGTCGTCGGCGTGATGCAAGCGAAGGGCCAGGTGCTTGGCTTCGATCTCGACGATACCGTCTACATACCGGTCGGACGGGCGCTCGAAATGTTCAACCGCGAGAGTCTGCAGGAGATCCACGTGGTCTACGAGCCGACCGCGCCGCTGGCCGAAGTGGAGGCGGGCATCAAGCGCGTCCTGATCGCGCGCCACGGCGCGGAGGATTTCACCGTCACCCCGCAGCAGAAGATGCTGGATGTATTCGGCACCGTGCTGGACGCGATCACCTTCGCCGTCGCTGCGATCGGCGGCATCTCGCTGGTGGTCGGCGGCGTCGGCATACTGACCATTCTCACGATTGGCGTCGCCGAGCGCACCTCAGAAATCGGACTGCTGCGCGCCGTCGGGTCCACGCGGCGCGGCATCCTGCTGCTGTTTCTGGGGGAAGCGGCGCTGCTGGCGGTGTTGGGCGGCACGGCCGGATTGTTGCTCGGCTGGGGAGCCGCGCTCGCACTGCACCTGGTGCTGCCGGCGCTGCCGGTGCATACGCCCTGGAGCTACGCGGTGCTGGCGGAACTGGTCGCACTGGCCGTAGGATTGGCCGCCGGTGTGCTGCCGGCGCGGCGAGCCGCACTTCTGGACCCGCTCGAAGCGCTGCGCAGCGAGTAGCCGGTAGCTCTGTTCTCGCGCTACCGTGATAGCTGGTACATTAACATTCATGAAAAACAAAAAATCGCAGCAGCTGGGCTGCGCCGGTTCCCGCTTCTCGACCAGTGCATCAAGGCCATGAACTCTTCTCACGCGCTGCTATCCCTTTTTCAGGCCCATGGAATCGATCGCGTGTTCCTGGTCCCGGGCGAGAGCTACCTCGGCATTCTGGATGCGCTCTACGACTTCCCCGGCATCGACACGGTGACTTGCCGCCACGAGTCCGGCGCGGGATTCATGGCTGTGGCCGACGGCAGGCTCACCGGGCGGCCCGGGATTGTCCTGGTGAGCCGGGGCCCGGGGGCGACCAATGTGTCGATCGCCGTGCACACGGCGCAGCAGGACGCGGTGCCCATGATCCTGATAGTGGGGCAGGTGCCGCGGGCGGATCTGCGCCGCGAGGCGTTCCAGGAGATCGACTATCAGCGCATGTATGGCACGATCGCGAAATGGGTGTTCGAAGTCACCGACCCGCGCCAGCTTGCCGAAGCCGCCTTCAAGGCGATCCGCGTTGCGACCTCGGGCACGCCGGGACCGGTGGTGCTGGTGGTACCGGAGGATGTGCAGCAGCAACAAGTGGTGCAGCCGCGATGGATCGCGCACGGACACGCGGGCGCCATACCGGACGATCAGACCCTGCGCCGACTGCTGCGCCAGGTTGAGGCGGCCGAGCGGCCCTTGATCGTCGCGGGCGGCGGATTCGAGGCGCCCGGGGGGCGCGAGGCGCTCTGCGCCCTGGCCGAGGCGTGGCATATCCCGATCGCATTGTCGTTCCGGCGCCACGACCTGTTCTCCAACCGGCACCCGCTCTATGTGGGCGAGCTCGGGCTGGCGAACCCGCAAGCCCAGATCGATGCCTTCCGCCAAAGCGACCTGATCCTCGCCCTAGGCACCCGCTTTGGCGACATTACCAGCCAGGGATACAGCTTTCCCGACCTGCCGCGGCCGGCGCAGACCTTCGTGCATGCCTATCCCGACGATCACATGGTCGGACTTCATTTCGCGCCGGACTTCGGTTTGGTGTGCGATGCGATCGAACTCGCGCGCGCGCTTACTCCTGGCAGCAGGCCGGACGTGCCGCCGGCGCGCGCCGCCTGGGTCCGGCGGCTCAAGGAAATCTTCGAAGCCCATGCCGCTTGGCCGCAACGCCATGCCGAGGACGGCATCGATTTCGCGCAGGTGGTCAAGGCCGTGCGCGAGCAGGCGAGCGCCGACGCGATTGTGTGCCTCGACGCAGGAACGTTCGCGGCTCCGGTCTACCGGCATTTCGGCTTCGTGCCGCCGCAGCGGCTGATGTCGCCGCTGTCCGGCACCATGGGCTATGGCACGCCAGCTGCAATCGCGTCGCAACTGCGTTTTCCCGGACGGCAGGTGATCTGCATGGTGGGCGACGGCGGATTCATGATGACCGGCAACGAGATGATTGCCGCGGTCGAGCGCCGGCTTCCGATCCTGTTCATTCTCGCGAACAACGCCAGCTACGCCTCGATTCGCATCCAGCAGGAATTGCACTACCCGGGGCGCATCCTCGGCACCAGCCTGTTCAATCCGGATTTCGAGCAGATCGCGCGCGCCTTCGGCATGCGCGCGCAACGGGTCGTCCGACTCGACGAAGTGGCAGGCGCGATCGAAAGCGGTCTCGCCGCTGACGGCAGCCCCTATTTCATCGAAGTCAAGGCGAGCCTCGCGGTGACGCTGCCGGAGCGGCGCTCCTAGGCCTAGGGGCAGTTTCAGATTTGCTGCAACTGGCCCCGACTCGGGGGCGCGCGCAGGAAGGTGTCCGGTCGTGTTCGAAGCAGCAGTTAGCGGCCAAAGATCCCGCGCAGCGCCTTCACGCCTTCCTGCACCGCATCGGCGGGAGAGGGCGCTTGCGGCTTGTCCGCCTGTGCAGGTGGGGTATCCGACTGCTGCGCGGGCGCTTCAGACCCGCGCTGAGGCGCGCTCGACCTCGATCTCCGCCCGCCGCCTTCGTGCTCGGCGAGCATGGTCATCGCGGTGGACTTGAGCCGCAGTTTCACCGCCCACTCCTGTACCCAGGTTTGTTTCGGATCCTTAGGCCGCGGCGGATGCACCAGGTTCAGTTCGTTGCCGTAGGCGATGAAATTGAACATCGCCGCATCGGTCTTGAACATGCCGGCGGGGACGGTGCACTCCGTGGTCTGCGGCGGCATCACCACTTTCTCGCGAATCAGGCGCTCGACTTCGGCGGGCGGGATGTAGTCCATGAGGATCTGCCCCATTTCCTGCACTTCGCTCGAGGACCAGGTCACCATGTCGTTCTGGCTGTCTCCCTGACCCATCGCCGTGGCGAAGTAGCCGGTCGCCGTAGGCACGGCTTTCCATCTCACCGCGAATGCGCCGCCCGAGGTCTTGCGTACCGGGTGGAAGGCGACGGCGTCCATGAAATCATGCCGTTCGTCGACCGCGAACCGGATCTCCGGCGAGTAGTTGCCGGAGATGGCATGGTCGCCCCGCAGCGATCCAGCCGGCGGTATCGGGCGCGAGTCATCCTGATTGGGCCAGGTGCCGTAAGTGCGGTTGCGGCCCGGCGCCGGCCCGC
>JADGRR010000094.1 GCA_017880745.1 Burkholderiales bacterium | reverse complement strand
GCGGCGCGAATCCGGTTCGCGTAGTCTGTTCGATTGTTGTATCGTTCCGCCAGCGACGGGCGCGAATCGTTCGCCGCGACACGCTCTTTCCTGGTCTTGGCGAACTCCACGTAACCGGCAGCCAGCGCACACAGAAACGACAGCGGAGGATTCTGCGCCGCGTGCGTTCCGAGCGGCGCGGCCATGTCCGGCAGGCGCACTCCGCCCGTCGCGTTGCCGTCCTGATCCAGAACGGGAACCTGGATCACGGCCTGGGGCAGGTGCGCGGGCGCCCTGAGGGCCATCGAATCCTGCGCCGCCTGCCGCAGCGGCATGAGTTCGCTCGGCGGCGGCGGCGTATTCGCGGACACCCAGCGGTCCAGCGCGAGCAGCGTTGCGCGCATCAGCGGATGCCAGTCCAGGACCGCGTAGGGATACTTGCATGCCGAAGGTCCTGCGGCCAATGCGTGCGACGCGCCGGCAATGTCGTAGGCGCGCACGTTCGCGGGCAGCGGCTTGTCCAGCGCGCCGGCTCCCCCGGTGCGTCCGAGCGATGCCCGCAGCGAAAAATAGTCGGTCGTCGTGTTCACGAACACCATGCGCGGCATCATGTCGGCGCCCAGGTGCGCCTGTTCCACGACGTCGCCGAGCGCAAGCGGCTCTTCGTTGACGCCGCGCATTTCCGGATCGGCGAACGTCGGGATTGCGCCTGCGCCGGACGCGGCGCCGGGCATGGAGCGCAGTACGATCTGTCCCGAGGCGGCGCCCAGGATATGCATGCCGGCAAATACCCGGCGTCCTTCGGCGGTGTTGAATCCGCGCAGCAAAAAGCTCTTGAGGAAGCGGCCCGTCTGCGAATAGCCGAGCCCAATGGTGCGATTGATTGCGCCGGCCAGCGGATTGCGCTGTCCCGCGCTGTCGGCCGGCGCATGCGCGAGAAAGTCGGCCACGTCGCGAACGATGGCGAATGCGGCGCCTTCGATGGCGCGCGGCTGCCCGTCGGGGCCGGTGAATGCCGGCAGGGCGACGCCCTGACCCAGCTCCCAATACACGACCGCTGTCGCGAAGCCGTGGTTCTGCAGAAATCCCGTTCCCTCGTCGAGCGAGCCCACCGGGACAAGCAACTGGCGCGGGCTGTTGTACAGGCTCGACGAGATTGCGCGGCTGCGGTTGGGCACGTCGATCAGCAGTGCGCCGTTTCCGCGCGCCGGGTCGGCCGGCGCGATCAAGGTCACGCGGGTCGAGTATTCGACCATGCCGCGTGCATTGCGCGGCGCCTTCTCCAGATCGGGAATCGCCTCCGCCGCGGGCGACAGTTCCCCGGTGACGAGCGCATCCCAGCGGGTGTACTCGCCGGGCTTGAACGAGCCGTACGGGGTTTTGGCGCTGATCCCGAGCCGCGTTACCGCAGCCGGCGCGTCGGCGGAAAACGACGCGCATCCAAGCGTCGACACCAGCGACGCAACTGCAAGCACGAGCCTACGCATAGGTCCTCCTGTAATCGGTCAAGCCGAACGTCCGCAATGAACGGTTTTCAGCGGTTCGTGAAAACCGGCCCGCCCGGGGCGCACTTCAACCCTCCGAACCTGGACGCAAGATCCGGAGATCACGCTATGTTACCGGCTCCTTGCGCGAAGCGATGGCTGTCCGCTCGATGAAATGGTGCGGCTACATTGACCGACATCGCCAGCCGTATTTCAAGCTGCTTCAGCGTGGAGTCGCACTCCGAGCGCGCGCGACCTTGAGAACAGCTGTCAAGCGCTACGAGGGCGCGTTCAGGACGGATCGGGCACGAAGCCGCCGTTCGGGAACGGCTGCGGCAGCTTCGCGTAGCGCGGGATGATGCCTTGCGCGATCAGGTTCTGCCGGCTGTCGTAGTAGATCGTGATGGCCTCGCCCGGCGTGCTGCTCGCGCGGCGGAACTCGGTGCTGTAGGTCGGCGCGTGAACGCGCTCGCCGTGGCCGGTGCCGAGTTTCTCCTCCGCCATCTTGTTGCGCTGCGCGGCACTCTCGGTCGGCGCGGGCGCGGCTGGTGCGGCCGCTGCGCCGGCGGACAGGCGGCGGGCGGCGTCGTCGGCGGAGGAGCGGCCTGCCGCGTCGCCGCCAGACAGCCGTCCAGCGGCTTCGGATTTCGCCAGCGCGGGCGCGTCCAGCAGCGCGCGCGGCGGCTCGGCGTACTCCTTGTAGATGGCCACGCCGATCACGCCGACGTTATCGGGGCGCCCGGTGCGCGCGGCGTAGGAGTCCGGAAGCGCGGTGAAGTAGAAGGCGGCGACATCGCTCATATCCTTGCGCCAGCCGGCGATTTCAGCGCGGCCCCATGCATTGAGCACGTAGCCGCTCTGGCTCGTGGCGGCGGTCTGGCCGGTGACGGCATTGACGCCGTCCACGGACAGCACGGTCAGGATGCGGCCGCCGGTGCGGTTGCGCAGTTCGACGGCGTAGCGCTCGCCCGCCCTGCCCTCGACGTACAGGCGAGCGCCGTGGCGGTACACCTGCAGGCGCTCGCCCGTGGTGCGGTTGATGACGGCGACGTCGGCGAGAGAGCCGGCGCCGGCGATGGAGGCGCAGCCGGTGAACAGGGCGGCGGCGAGGACGGAAAGCAGTTTGCGCATGTCGATCTCCTGGTGGTTGAGGCGGTGGTGCCCTCATAGGGTCTGTAACGCTACGAGGGGATATCCCCCAAGGGGACTTTCCCCTCGAGGGGGATCGAGACCTTCGGGGCGTCTCCCCTCGTGCTCCCCTAAATCGGGCCGTAGCGAAAATGACTTTCGCTGCGGGTTTACAAACGCCGGAGACCGGAAAACGGGGTTAAGCGCGCATTTCAACTCATTTCGACAATAGGCTCTCCGGCACTGCGTATGCCGGATAGGCCTTGCGGAACCCGGCCAACTGCTCGGCCGCTTCCTTCTCGCGGCCTTCGCGTTTGAGGCGGCTGATCTCGTCCAGCCAGGCTTCCGCGGAACGCGGTGTCGCCTGTTGCCGCAGCGGCGCAAGCTTGCCTGCGGCAGCGGGGGCAGCCGGCGCGGCAACTTCCGCCCCGCTGCGCGCGGAGTCGCCGGCGACATTCGATTCTGTCGCCGCCCTCGGCGCGGCCGTGCTGGGCGCGGCCGTTTTGGCGCGGCTCTCGGCCGGGAATGCTTGCGCTGCGGAAGGTGCCGGCGCAGCGGGCCGCGGCACGTGCGCTTGCGCTGGCAGGTTGGCCGCTGGTGCGTGCGCGGGCGGGGCAGGCACAGGCGCCTGGACCGGCGCGGCGGCGCCCGGCGCCTCCTTCTTTTCGGCCACCGCGCTGTCGGCGGCCTTCGGCTTCGCTGATTCTGTCGCGCGGCCAGGCGGCGGGCTCTCGGACCGCGGCGGCGGCTGGTTGATGATCGTGTCGGCGTTTGTCGCGGGTTGCTCGTTCTCGACCAGCAGCGCGATCGACACGCCGAGCACGAGGGTCGCGATGGCGCTGGCCGGCACCATCCAGCGCGACCACGACGAACGCGCTCGGTGCTGAGGCTTCGCGCTGAACTTCGGGCAGATCGTTCAATGCGGCCATCAACGCCTCGCCCAGTTCCTTGCGCTCGGCCTGGCGGTCGGGGGCAAAGCTTTCCGGCGCCGGCGGATCGAACTCGCAATCATCGCCGTCCTCGCCGGATGCAAGCGGATCGACGGGCTCGCGGCCGGTCTTGCGCCAATGGTCGACGAGGCGGTTGTGGGCGATGCGGAACAGCCACGTCGTAAACTTCGCGGTCGGTTCATAGTTCGCGGCGGCGCCGATCACGCGCATGAATACGTCCTGAAAAAGCTCGTCCGCTTGCCCTGCGTGGCCGCACTGGCGCAGGAAGTAGCGGTACAGCGGCCCGCGCCAGCGCCCGTAGAGCAGCTCGAACGCCGTGCCGTCGCCGTCCCGGTAGGCGAGCATCAGGGCTTCGTCGGTGCGGAGGTCTTGCTCCACGTTAACGCTCTAACGCTCGGCAGATGGAAACGGGGTTAGCGCTCAGTTCGCGATCCGGACAGGCTTGGGACACGCATTTCAATCGACGATGAACAGCTTTGCGCCAACTTCGGTGCAGGAGCGGTGCGGCTCGGCGTTGTCCGCAACCTGGTAGCTCATGCCCGGCCTTAGCGTGAATTTGCGCCCGTCCTGGAGTTCGGTGTGCAGCTCGCCTTCGGTGCACAAGAGCACGTGGCCCTTGACGCACCAATGATCGGCGACATAGCCTGGCGTGTACTCGACCATGCGCACGCGGATGGGCCCGAAGTTCCGGGTGCGCCAGTAGGCCACGCCGCTTTCGCCTTTGTGTTCGGTTGGCTGGATTTGCGACCAATCGGTGGTGCCGAAAGGAATTCCCGACATTTGCATGCTGACACCTCCCGCTCTACAGGCTTGAAGACTACCATTTCGGTCCCCTGAGTTCGAGCATTCGGCGCACCTCGCGTTCCCACTCGCGGAAAGTTGCAACCGAGCGCAATGCGTCTGTGTTTTTTTGAGACCGTCTGAGGACAACCGTTGCTGACTCGCCGGGATGCTGTGGCAACAGCGCGTTGGTGTGGTGAACGGTGCCGCGAAGCGAGTTCTTGTTTAGTTTTCCCGAAAATCGATACACGTCGCGCGACTCGACGTTGTCCAGGTTTTTTGCCGTGAGCCTGCCCAGCGTGAGTCGAGCAACGAACGCTATCGCTCCGGAGCGGGAATCGAACTTCAAATTCTCGATGAGCCCGGTTGGCGTATCGCCGGCCAGACCTTCGGCTGCGAGAAAAAGACCAAACAAGCATTTGCCCGACCGCCATAGCTCGACGGAATAGCCGTAGGCGTGTTCCTCGGTATAGCGCATGTTGGTGAATTCACCGACGAGATCGATGGGCGCATCGCGCAACCTGATATCGCCGGCGCAATCCGACGCATGCGCGCCGGCGGCAAGGCCAAGAAAGACCATCACTGAAAACAGGCTGCGGAACATCGTTGGTCCCTCAAAAGGGTCCCTCAAAAGGGGTCGGGTTGGGAATTATTCTTCCTGGTCAAAAGGGGTCCAAAAGGGGTCCAAAAGGGTCCAAAAGGGGTCGGGTTGGGAATTATTCTTGAAATTCCCAACCCGACCCCTTTCGCACAGTTCGGCGACGCCTGCGGCTGAGACCGCTTACGACGCGGCGCGAATCCACATTCTGGCAAAGGAACACAAGGGAACACAAGGGTCGAGGGAACACAAGGAGGGAACACAAGGGTCGGGGCGGGAACTATTGCTGAATTCCCCAACCCGACCCCTTTCATTCTTCTCAACCCGACCCCTTTCACTTTTCCCCCAACCCGACCCCTTTCATTTCCTTTCATTTCCCTTTCATTACTTTCTTTCATTACTTTCATTTCATCGCTTTCATCTGTCTTGTATAGGGACCACTCGTGGATGTCATGGCGTAACCTTGCGCCGCTGCACCGGCGGCGCATTTGCCCGTAAGATGGTCGCCCATGTCGCGCGACCGCATGCACTGGCCATCGCTTCTTTCCCATCACCGCCTGGGCGGCCCGCCCGTGGCCGGCGTCGGCCCGCGCTCGGAATTCCAGCGCGACTTCGACCGCATCGTCTTTTCCTCCGCGTTCCGGCGGCTGCAGGACAAGACGCAGGTGTTCCCGCTGGCGAAGAACGACTATGTGCGCACGCGCCTGACGCACAGCCTGGAGGTCGCCTCGGTCGGCCGCTCGCTCGGCGTGCTTGCGGGCGATCACGTTCTTCGAGCGCACCCGGAGATGCCCGGGACCGGGTACACGGCAGGCGATTTCGGCGCCATCGTTGCGGCGGCGTGCCTCGCGCACGACATCGGCAACCCGCCGTTCGGGCATGCCGGGGAGTCGGCCATTCGGTCCTGGTTCGACACCTCCGAATTGGGCCGTTCGGTCCTCGCGCGCCTCTCGGCGGAGGAACGGGCCGACTTCGAGCGCTTCGAGGGCAATGCCCAAACCTTCAGGATCCTCGCGCGCTTGGGAATGCCCGACAATGCTGGCGGGATGCAGCTCACCTGCGCCACCCTCGGCGCGGTGGCGAAGTACCCGCGCCCTGCGCACCTTGCGTTTGCTGCGCCCGCGGGCATCTCCGGCAAGAAGCACAACTTCTTTCACGCCGACCGCGAGCGCTTCGATGCGGTGGCGCAGGCGACCGGACTCACCCGGCGGCGCGCGGGCGCCCTCTGCTGGTGCCGCCATCCGCTCGCTTTCCTGGTGGAAGCGGCGGACGACATCAGCTACTGCGTGATCGACGTCGAGGACGCGTTCCGCGCGGGAGAGGTGAGTTACGCCGAAATCGAACCGCTCTATCGCGGCATCGTGGCCGACCCGGCTGCGTGGCAAAAGGCAGGCGCGATTTCGACCGACGAAAAGCGCGTCGAGTACCTGCGCGCGCGAACCATAGACGCGCTGGTGACGGAGGCGGCGGAGGCTTTTGCCGCGCGCGAGCAGGCGATGCTCGCAGGCGAATTCGACGAGGAGCTGATCGCCCTGATTCCGCACGCCGAGGCGCTCGAGGCGTTTCGCGTGCTCGCGCGCGACCGGGTCTACCAGTCGGCGGTGGTGTTGAATTTGCAGAGCCCGGGCGCGGCGATCCTGGGGGCGCTGCTGGATGCGTTCGTCGGTGCGGTCGAGGCCGCCGTGACCGGTGCGTCGCTGCCCCGCGCCCGCGCGATACTGGGGTTTCTGCCGGGACAGTTCCTCTGCGCAGATGGCCGGCCAGCCGTCGATCTCTACGCGCGCGTGCTCGCGATCACCGACTTCGTCTCCGGCATGACGGACTCGTACGCGGTGGCCGTGGTGGCGAAGCTGAGGGCGTTGGAGGAAAGAGCGTGAGCGACCAAACGGCCCCTCTCCCGTTCAGGTGCGACAGGCGCCGTTGCCTCTCTTTACTCGGTACCGGCACTCAGCGCAATACGCCGGGTTCATCCAGCGAGCGCTGCAACCCGGGGCAATTGCGCCCGCCGCGTTGGGCGCTATGGGTCATTCCGGTCACGCGGCGGGGCGCCGCTGCGCGTCGCCGATTTGCCTGAGCCATTCCCACGCCGCGTCCTCGCGCGCGAGGTCGAAGTGCTGCACCTGCGCGTGGACGAAATGATTTGCAAGGTTCGGCATGATATTCGCGAACGCGCCGTCGGCGACGACCGCAACTTTCTCGATTCTCCGATGATGCTCCTTGACGAACTTCAGGTGAGCAAGCAGCGCGCCGAAGTCTTTCCAGCCGGGAAACGATTTTGCGCGTATCAAAACCCCGCGCAGCGTCCCGTGTTGCTCCAGATAAGCATCGACGCTGCTCGCCAGGGCTGTGAAATCCGCCGCTTCGAGCCGCCCTTCCGGATGCAGCACCAGTACCCCGTCGTCTTGTCGCAATTCGTGGTTGAGCATTGGATATCCTCAATCAAGCGATGGCGCGAATATTCCTCGCGCGGCAAACATGCTTCGGCGCACTTTTCGTCTGCTGCCGGTTCGGGTGTCAGGACCTGATGCCGACGAAGATGAGGCCGTTGCTTCTGGATTTGTTGAGCGCGGCCACGTAGAAACGCTGTGCGCTCGAGTCAAAGTAGCCGATGCCGGTGACTGTACTCGTACCGCTTGGGCAGACGCCGCCGCCAAAAACAACCGACAGATCGTACATATTGCCTGTTGCGCGCGGCACGGCAGTTCCCAGGAACTTGCAACCGCCGGTTCCGGTGCCGGCAACTATCCCCGGCGAACTGACTACGATCGTTGTCAACTCATTGCTGCCCGCAACGGAAGCGATCCCGGTGTAGGTGCCGGCGATGGCAGACACGCTTGGGGTCTGGTCGTACTCCGCGTTATACGAGCTGGTGAAGGTGAATGCCTGATTCAGGCCGGGGTAGGTTACCGACCCATCGAAGCTTTGCTTGGCCGCGTAGCTTGCAGCCAGCGTGGCGTCGTTGATGCCCTGCCCTTCGACATTGAAGTCGATGCTGTCGGCGGAGGAGAAGCTGCCGTTGATGGAGGTACCGGTGCCTTGAACAACGCCGGCGATGAAAGAGCTGGCGTGGGGAACGGAGTACAGAATCCAATATGTGCCGTCGTCGAGGACAATGCCCGTTACTGAACGGGATGTGCTTGTGCTTCCGATCCACAGCCCTTCCGCACTGGCGGAACGCGGCGCAGGCGCAGCGCCGTCATTTCCACCACTGCCGCCGCACGCCGCCAATGCCAGTATCCATGACACGGCAAAAACCTTGATTATTGCGACGGTCCTGGCTTTCACTATTGCTCCCTGTGGCCAATGCGCAGGCGCGCCAAGCCTATTTGCCTCGTTGCGCGAGAATGCGGCAACGTTCGATCGCTGCGGTCACTTCATCACCTTCATGTCTATTGATCGCAGCAGCGGCGTCACTTTGGATATCCATGTGATTTTCCTGTGATACGGACCAAAAAACGATCTGCGCAAATGATGACTCGCGGCCGGCAGCGAAAGCTACTTCGCCTTTTTCTTGCCAAGCCGCCTGGCATTTGCGCTGACGCGCGTGTGCACAGGTTTTAACGCGCGCTGCGCGAGCTGGGCCGTGGAGGCGGACAGCTTTGACGCCACAGCGACCGTGGTGGCCAGCGTCTCGCGCGCGAGCTTCGATTGGCGCTCGACAGACTCGGCGGCGGTGCGGCTCGCGGCGATCGACATCAGCGCTGCCGACGCCGACAGCATCTGTTTGAACGCAAGCGCCACGAACTGCTGGTTCAGCGCCAGCATGCGCACGCCGACGGCTCGCGCCGATTCCAGCGCGGCTTCGCCTTTTTCGCGGCCCATCAAGGCGAACTCGCGCTGGTCGGGCGCACTTGGCAGGGGACCGGCGAGCGCGAAGCGGGTCGTCCGGCGGCCGATGACTTGCGTCGCAGCGATTGCCATTTCACCGGTCTTCCACGCGAGTCGGCTCCACATCAAAAACGGATTCATAATCAAATTCGGAACTTGGCTTGTATTCAAACTACCTCCTAATGAAACAATATAAAGACAATTACCAGCACGAA
>JADGRR010000003.1 GCA_017880745.1 Burkholderiales bacterium | reverse complement strand
CACCAGCTCAACCACCCACGTGCCTTCGCATCACACCCAGCACCCACACCTATCGGCTGTAAATTTTTAAAGAGCGTTGTTGCATTGTTGGTTGCGGGGGCAGGATTTGAACCTACGACCTTCGGGTTATGAGCCCGACGAGCTGCCAGACTGCTCCACCCCGCGTCCGTCCGTCACGAACATGAGTCCGCCACAGAGGTGAGATTATAGCCAAGATGTGCGGCCAGTGTCAAACCGGAATACTCTTCGCGGCAGGAAGAACATGGATTGCGACGCGTTCCGGTCAGCGCAGAAAAATCGCTGCCTACCGACGCCCGTCTATTGCGAAGACGCAAGACTTGAACTTGACATCGCGAAAACCCGTTACCTGCCTGCGGGCTTGAATCCGCGCGCCGGTTGCGGACGGTCCGAACACCTTAGCGCCCAGGGAAGGCGTGAGCCGCTTCCTTTCCCACCCGGCCCCTGGTAAGTTCCTCACGCCAGAGGCAGCGCTGAACGGATCACCGACTCAATCCGCGCTTCCCTAGATGCTGCGTTCGGTCTCGCCGGCACTCGGGCGCCACACCAGCAGGCGTTTTTCGACCACGCCGACCACCGCATCCAGCGCCAGCGCGAACGCAGTCAGCACCAGGATGCCGGCGAACACGGTGTCGATGTCAAATACGCCCTCGGCCTGAAGGATCAGGTAGCCTACGCCGCGAGCCGAACCCAGGTATTCCCCCACCACCGCGCCGACGAAGGCGAGGCCCACCGAGTTGTGCAGGCTGGCGAACACCCAGCTGGTCGCGCTCGGAAGATACACATGGCGCAGCAACTGTCGCTGGCTTGCGCCGAGCATGCGTACATTGGCCAGCACCACAGGGCTCACTTCGCGCACTCCTTGGTAGACGTTGAAAAACACAATGAAGAACACCAGGGTCACACCCAGAGCCACCTTGGACCAGATGCCCAGACCGAACCAGATCGCAAATATAGGTGCAAGGATCACGCGCGGCATGGAGTTGGCGGCTTTGATATACGGGTCGAAAATAGCCGAGGCCGTCGGGCTCAGGGCCAGCCACAGCCCTATGGCCAAACCCAACACCGTGCCGATGGCGAACGCCAGCATGGTTTCAACCAGGGTCACGCCGAGATGTTCATAGATGCTGCCGGAGCTGAACCACTCCCAGATGCGCAGCAGCACCTTTTGCGGCTCGCCGAAGAAGAACGCCGCCTTGTCCGCGTTGTCGAAATATATCGGCGGCAGCAACGTCGGGCTGGTGAGCACGTACCAGAGGAGGAAAGACACCACCAGCACAATCAGCTGATAGAGCCGCAGCTTGCCTTTAGCGTTGTTGCTGGACATAACCTTTCAGTACCTCTTCCTTCATGGTGTGCCAGATTTGCGCATGCAGCTCCATGAATCTGGATGTCAGGCGGATTTCCGACACGTCGCGCGGGCGCTCGAGATCGATCTTGTATTCGCCAATGGCATGCGTGTCCGGCCCCGCCGACAACACCACCACGCGATCGGAGAGCGCGATCGCCTCTTCCAGGTCGTGGGTGATGAACACCACCGACTTGCGCTCGGCCGACCACAGTTCGAGCAGCTCGTTTTCCATCAGCTGCCGCGTCTGCACGTCGAGCGCGGAAAAAGGCTCGTCCATGAGCAGGATCTGTGGATTCAGAATGAAGGTCTGCGCCAGCGACACGCGCTTGCGCATACCGCCCGACAACTGGTGCGGATAGCGGCCGCCGAAGCCGCTCAGGCCCACGCGCTTGAGCCAATCATTGCCGCGCTCGATCGCCTCAGCCCGCGCCACACCGCGAAACTCCAGACCAACAATGACGTTGTCGAGCGCACTGCGCCATGGCATCAGCGCCTCGGCCTGGAACAGATAGCCCGCCCGGCGGTTGACTCCGGTCAGGGGCTCGCCCGCAACCCTTACCGAACCGCTGGAGGGCTGGAGCAGGCCGGCGGCGACATTGAGCAACGTGGACTTGCCGCAACCGGTGGGCCCGACCACGCAGACAAATTCACCCTCTGCCGCAACCAATGTCGTGTCCCGGAGCGCGGTGTAGCGCTGGCTGCGATCATCGCGCGAGATGAAGGTGCAGGTGATGTTTTCGAGGGCGAGGGCGGGAATCATGCTGACTTAGCGACCGGCGAGATGAACGGCGCCGCAGCGAATGGCAGAGGCAGCCTCGCCCCTAGGACCGGCCATTCCATCTCGCACGGTTAATCCGGCGCCGCGAGGCGTCTCGAATTAACGTCATTTGTATTTCGCGTTCGCCTTTTTGACGAAATCGTTGGTATAAGTCTGATCGAGTTTGATCTCGGCCGGCTTGATCTGGGGATCAAATGCCGCAAGCGCCTTCAGCGTCGCCTTGGCGCCGGTATCCGAAATCGAACCGTCGAGCGATAACGCCTCCTTGATCTTGCCATAGGAGAAAAGATACAGCGCCTTGTCGCCGAGCAAATAGGTCTCAGGCACGGTCTTGAGGATATCCTGCGGCGTCGCCGTCGCCAGCCACTTGTCGGCACGGACAATGGCATTGGTCAACGCCTGCACGGTGTTCGGATTCTTTTTGACGAACTCGATCGGCGCATACAGGCAGCCGGCGGGCAGCGGCGCGCCCCAAATCGCATTTGTGCCCTTGAAGGTGCGGGTGTCGGCAATAATTTTCACTGCGCCGTCCTGCTCCAGCTTGGTCATCACCGGATCGGTATTGGAGATGGCGTCGATCTGCCCGCTCTTGATCGCGGCTATCGCCCCCGCTCCAGTGCCGACGCCGACGATGGATACATCCGTAGGCTTGAGCCCTTCCTTTCCCAGCATTTGATTGACCAGATTATTCGTGCTCGAGCCCGGCGCGGACACCCCGATCTTCATCCCCTTCAGGTCCTTGGGCGACTTGTAGCTCGCTGCCTTGGCCGTCGCCACGCCCATGGAGATTTGCGGCAACCGGCCCTGCAGCACGAATGCCTGGAAGAATTGCTTTTTGCCCTGCAGGCTGATGGTGTGCTCATAGGCTCCGGAAACGACATCGGCGCTCCCGCCGACCACGGCGCGCAGCGCCGTCGAGCCACCGGCAAAGTCGCTGATGGTGACGTCCAATCCCTCAGCCTTGAAATAACCGAGTTGCTCGGCGATGGTAAGCGGAAGGTAGTAGAACGCGGACTTGCCGCCCACCGCGATATGCACCTGAGCCTTTTCCAGCGCAGCCTGCGCCTGACCGGGTGCCGTCAGAGCGAAGACGACTGCACCCAGCGCCAACCGGATCCATTTTGACATTTTTACCCTCCTGTTTTTCGCATTGATTTCATCGGGGCGTCGCTTGCGCTGCCCTCTCTCCATCCGGCTTCATGCTCACACAGCCACGCCTACCTGTCAACGCGGCTTGCCCTGACGCAGCTTGCCCTTAGAACAGACTCAGCTGACCCGCTGCAGCGGGTGGTTTGAAGCGCGTCGCATCCAGCTGGTTGCGGCCGTGCAGATTCAGCCCGTGGCGCTCGCAGGCCAGGCGAAAACGCTGCTCCTGCAATTCGGCGAATATGCCCTCGCCGCTCATGCGCGCGCCGAAACGCGGATCATTCTCGCGCCCGCCGCGCATCTGCCGGATCTGGCTCATGATGTGCGCCGCCTTGAGCGGGTAATGCCGCTCCAGCCAATTCTTGAACAGGTCCTTCAACTCGTAAGGCAGGCGCAGAATCTGATAGCCCGCGATGCCTGCGCCCTGCGCAGCCGAGCGCTCCAGTACCACTTCCATGTCCCGGTCATTCAAAAAGGGGATGATCGGCGCCACCAGCACGCCGCAGGGTATGCCAGCCTCATTCAGCGCGCGCAGGGTCTCCAGCCGGCGCTTTGGCGCCGAGGTGCGCGGCTCCAGCCGGCGCATGAGTTCGTGATCCAAGGTGCCGATGGAAACGAACACATGAACCAGCCCCTTCTTCGCCATCGGCGCGAGCAGATCGAGGTCGCGCTCCACCAGAGCCGACTTGGTGACGATGCCAAGCGGGTGATCGCACTCCGAGAGCACTTCCAGGACGCCGCGTGTAATCCTGTATTTGCGCTCGATCGGCTGGTACGGATCGGTATTGGCGCCAATCGAGATGACCTCGCAGCGGTAGCCCGGACGCGACAATTCCGCGCGCAGCAGTTCCGCCGCGTTGGCTTTGGCGAACAGTTTGGTTTCGAAATCCAGGCCCGGCGACAGCCCGAGATACGCATGGCTGGGGCGCGCGTAGCAATAGATACAGCCATGCTCGCAGCCTTGATATGGATTGATCGACTGCGTGAAAGGAATATCGGGCGAATCGTTGCGGCTGATGATGGAGCGCGCCTGGGTAAGCGTCACCTCGGTGTGCGGGCGGCGCTCTGCTTCATCTTCGCGTTCCCAGCCGTCGTCGAAGGCTTCGCGCTCCTGACGCTCGAAGCGGCCTTGGCGGTTGTCCGCCGCGCCGCGCCCTTTGAACGTGATCGGGACTGCGCGCCTCATGTCCGATCGTGCTTTCATATCACCTTCTGTTGGCGCAATTGGGCGATCGCGGCTGCGTCGTAACCGTGCGCGCCCAGCACTTCCTCGGTGTGCGCGCCGAGTTCGGGTCCGACCCAGTTGACGTCCCCGGGTGTGGCGGAGAGTTTGGGCACGACTCCGGGCAGCTTCAGCGGCGTGCCATCCTTGAGCGTGAACTGCCGGATCATTTCGCGCGCCAGATACTGCGGGTCGCGGGCGATGTCGGCAATGCTGTAAATCTTGCCGTTCGGAACCTGGGCTTCATCGAGCATGCCGAGCAGCGCCGCCGCAGCGTGCTGTGCCGCCCACCGGCCGATGACAGCATCGAGTTCCTCGGCGCGTTTGGCGCGGCCGGCGTTGTCGGCGAGTCCAGGGTCGTTGCCGAGGTCGTCGCGTCCCATGGCGGCGCACAGCCGTTTGAAAATGCTGTCGCCGTTGGCCGCAATCACCACGTGCTGGCCATCTTTGGTCAGATAGGTGTTCGACGGCACGATGCCGGACAGATTGCTGCCGCTGCGCTCGCGCACCACGCCGTACATGTCGAACTCGGGCAGGGTGCTCTCCAGCATCGAGAACACGGCCTCGTACAGCGCCACATCCACCACCTGGCCTTTGCCGGAGATGCGGCCGCCGTTCAGGTTGCGGTGATGCAGCGCCATCATCGCGCCGATGACGCCATGCAGCGAGGCGAGCGAATCGCCGATGGACAGGTTGGAGCGCACCGGCGGCCGGTCCGGATAGCCGGTGAGATAGCGCAGCCCGCCCATCGATTCGCCGATCGCACCGAAACCGGCCTGGTCGCGATAGGGTCCGGTCTGCCCAAATCCCGACAGGCGCAGCATGATCAGTCCGGGATTTTCCGCGGCCAGGCGCTCGTAACCCAAGCCCCACTTTTCCATGGTGCCGGGGCGGAAATTCTCGATCACGATATCCGCATCCCGCGTCAGCTTGCGCACGATCTCCTGCCCTTCGGCCAGGCGCAGGTTGATCGTGACCGATTTCTTGTTGCGCGCCTGCGCGTACCACCACAACGACGTGCCGTTGTGGAGCTTGCGCCACTGACGCAGCGGGTCTCCGCCGGGCTGGCCATCTGCCGCCGGCGGCTCGATCTTGATCACCTCGGCGCCGAATTCGGCGAACATCTTCCCCGCGAACGGGCCGGCGATGAGCTGGCCGAGCTCGATGACCTTGATGTCCTCCAGGGGCTTCTTCGCGCTCACAGCGGCCGGCGCTCCACCACCGCCTGGGCGAGGGTGCCGCTATCCACGTACTCGAGTTCGCCGCCCACCGGCACGCCGCGGGCGATGCGGCTGACCTTGATGTCGCGGCTGCGCAGCATCTCGCCGATGTAATGCGCGGTGGCCTCGCCCTCATTGGTGAAATTGGTCGCCAGCACCACTTCGCGCACGATGCCATCGGTGGCGCGCGCGAGCAGCCGGTCCAAGCCGATCTCCTTCGGTCCGATGCCGTCGAGCGGCGACAGCCGCCCCATAAGCACGAAATACATTCCGGGAAAAGCCAGCGTCTGTTCCATCATCAGCAGATCGGCGGGTGTTTCGACCACCGCGAGCAGCGAGGCGTCGCGCCGCGGCGAGCTGCACAGCGCGCAGATTTCCTCCTCGGTGAAGCTATTGCACTTGGCGCAGCGGCGTATGCTCTGCAGCGCCCGCCCTATGCTCGCGCACAGTTTTTGCGCCCCATCGCGGTCGTACTGCAGCAGGTGATAGGCCATGCGCTGCGCCGACTTTGGCCCCACGCCAGGCAGGCAGCGCAGCGCCTCTATCAGCGCTTCGAGGGAGGATGGGGGTTTCATCAGGGTGCAGGGTCTACCGTGGCGAATGCGGAACGGGCAAGCGCAGCTTTGCCATTATCGTTTTCAACCATGGCGTCAGAACGGGAGTTTCATTCCCGGCGGCAGCCCCATGCCCGCAGTGAAGCCGCTCATCTTCTCCTGCACCGTCGCCTCCACTCGCCGCACGGCATCGTTCACTGCGGCCGCGACCAGGTCTTCCAGCATCTCCTTGTCGTCGCCGATGAGCGAAGGATCGATGCTGATGCGCTTCACGTCGTGCTTGCAGGTCATCACCACCTTGACCATGCCCGCACCCGATTGCCCTTCCACTTCCACGCTCGCAAGCTGCTCCTGCATCTTGCGCATGTTGTCCTGCATCTGCTGGGCCTGTTTCATCAGACCGGCTAACTGACCTTTCATCATGAAGCTCTCTCCTGCTGTTTGTCCGTCACGACACGCGGGAATCCGGATGGGAAAGGAAGGCCCCGCCCCTTCCGTGACCCCTTGCCGTTCCCCAAGATCAGATGCCGCGACAAGATATTGGTCGCAGCATCTAAGTAGGTTTAACCGAGTCGCTGACGATGGTGGCGTCGAACGTGTCCATCAGATCGCGCACAAACGCGTCGCCGTGTATCGAATCCAGCGCCTTGCCCTGGCGCGCCTGGCGCTCGCTCTGCGCCTTGACCGCGGCGGTATTGCCGCTAATCTCGCCGATCACGATCTTGAGCGCGACCGGCTTGCCGAAATGCTCCTGCAGCGCGACGCGCAGCTTGTCCTGATATATCCTGTCAGCCAGATGCTTGGCCGAGAACGCCAGGCCCAGTTCCACGCTTTCGCCGTCGAAACTGCGCAGTTCGCTTTGCTGCGCGAGTTGCTTCGCGACGCCGCTGACCTTGAGCTGATTGGCGAGCGTCGGCCAGTTGCCATCGAACGCCTGGGTCGATACGCGCGCCGCCGCCGGCGTGCTGGCCGCCCGGGCAATGCCCGGGCTGGCCGGGGCGGGTGCCGCTACGGTCACGCTCCGCGCGCCCGCGGATTCAGGCTTTTTTTTTGCAGCGAGCGGCACCGCAACAGCACCCACCTCCGCCGGCCGGAAAGCGAGCATGCGCATCAAGCCCATGCTGAAGCCGGCGTATTCATCCGGCGCCAGCGGCAGATCGCGCCGCCCGTGCAGCGCAATCTGGTAATACAGCTGCAGTTCTTCGGCGTCAAACTGCTGCGCCAAAGCCAGGATGCGCTCGCGCTCGGGCAGGTCCGGCCCCAGAGCCTCGGGCGCGCTCTGCGCCAGGGCGATCTGATGCAGCAGCGTCGCCAGGTCCTGCAGCGCACCGTCGAAAGAAAGGCTGCGCGACTCCATTTCGTCGGCAACGGCCAGCATCGCCTTGATGTCCTGCTGCGACAATCCATCCAGCAGCCTGAACAGATAATCCTGGTCGATCGTGCCCAGCATGGCGCGCACCGATGCTTCGCTCACTTTGCCGCCGGCGTAGGCGATGGCCTGATCGAGCAGCGACAGCGCGTCGCGCATGCTGCCCTGCGCGGCTTGGGCGATCAGGCGCAGCGCCGCCGGCTCGGAGGCGGTTTTTTCCTCCTTCAGGATGTATCCGAGATGGGTGTATATCGCCTCGCGCGGCATCTGCTTCAAATTGAACTGCAGGCAGCGCGACAGCACCGTGACCGGTATTTTCTGCGGATCGGTGGTGGCGAGGATGAACTTGATGTGCTCGGGTGGCTCCTCGAAGGTCTTCAGCATCGAATTGAATGCCTGTTTGGACAGCATATGCACTTCGTCGATGACGAACACCTTGAAGCGCCCGCGGGTCGGCGCATAGACCGCGTTGTCCTGCAGTTCGCGCATATTGTCGATGCCGGTGTTGGTGGCAGCGTCGATCTCGATCAGGTCGACGAAGCGGCCGCTGTCGATCTCGGTGCAGGCGGAGCAAACGCCGCACGGGGTGGACGTGATGCCGGTCTCGCAGTTGAGCGCCTTGGCAAGAATGCGCGCGAGCGTGGTCTTGCCCACGCCGCGCGTGCCGGTGAACAGATAGGCGTGGTGCAGCCGCTGCTGGTCCAGCGCATGGGTGAGCGCGCGCACCACGTGTTCCTGTCCCACCAAGGTGGAGAAATTACGCGGGCGCCATTTGCGCGCAAGAACCTGGTAACTCATGCCGAAATTTTACCAGCGTCGCGAGGGTTGCGGAGAAACGATTCATGAGCCGCAGGTGCTGCGTCGAGCGGCTCATCGAGACCCGTGAGCGAGTTTGGCGAGCCGGACCCCCGGCACTTGCAGTAAATAGCTGTGGCTGCTTCCTTCCGGACCTGACCAGGTTCACTACGCCGCAATGCGGGGCGGCCCGCCGGCGCCATTATGAACGAGGCGGCGGCGTTAGGCGACATTATTTGCCTTCTGCCAGTGCTGGCCGATTCCGAACGGGAAACCCCGCTTCCCGCCTCCATGCAGCATGGGGGACACTCTTCACCTGCGGCCGCCCGGCAGCCAGACACAATCGCCGGCAGTTCAAGCCGCGGTCGTCCCTCTCACGCGCTTCCTCCGCGCGCCCGCGCCCCTGGCCGCGCCAGCAGCCGGCGCAACTGATCTACTGACAGATTGCCTCCGCTCATCACCAGAACCACGTTTTTCGCAGCCAGCCGGTGCTTGAGCTTGACGGCAGCGGCGAGAGACGCCGCGCCGGCCCCTTCCGCAAGATTATGCGTGTGCTCGAGCAGCAGCAGGACTGCGTCTTCAATCGCGTCGTCGTCAACCAGCACGAAATCGTCCAGGTATTTGCGCATGATCCGCTGTGTGTTCTCGAATGGGATGCGCGTGGCCAGCCCTTCGGCGACGGTGTTCATCTCGGCGCAGACCATCTTGCCCGATGCCCAGCTCATCTGCATCGCGGGCGCCTGAGCCGACTGCACCCCGATCACCTGTATCCGGGGATTGATCGTCTTGGCGACGATGCCGGTGGCGCAGGCGCCGCTGCCGGCACCGACCGGAACGATGATCGCTTCGACCTCGGGCAGTTCCTCGATGATTTCGAGGGCGTAGGTGCCGACGCCGTGAATCAGCAACTCCTCGGTGGAGCCGACGAAGCGGCCGCCCTGCGCTCGGGCGACCCCCATGACCCACTCGCGCGCGCTGTCAAAATCGGCGCCGTGAAATACGACCTCCGCGCCGAGTCCGCGCATCGCCGCCACCTTGCCCGGGTTGGCGCCTTCCGGAACGGCAATCGTGGCGCGCACTCCGTGCGCGCGCGCCGCGAAAGCAATACTCTGCCCGTGGTTCCCGGTCGAGGCGGTAAACAGTCCGCAATCGCGCTCTTTTTCGCTCAGGCACGCCACCAGGTTCAGCCCCCCTCGCACCTTGAATGCGCCTACCGGCTGGTGGTTCTCATGCTTCACCCACACGTTGGCCCCGATCAGCTCGCTCAGACCGGGATAGCGGTAAAGGGGCGTAGGCTTCAGATAGCGGTACACATGGGGCCGGGCGGCGATCACGTCGTGCAGCGACGGCATTCCGTTGTCTGTCATCTTTGGATTTCCCCGGACCTTACGCTACGGCGCACAAGCCGCTTCAGAGCATGCGCTCAGGCGTTGCGCGCGGGTCGCGCATCCGATACTGACCCGACTCGACCTGGTGGAAGAACGTCTCGCACACCAGGTTGAACAACTCGGGCTCCTCGAGGTTGCAGGCGTGGCCGGTCTGCGGCATGAAGACCAGGCCGGCGGAAGGCATGTGGCGCTTGAGCATGAGCGAGGCGTCGAGGCAGGGCTCGTCTTCGTCGCCGCTGATGACGAGGGTCGGCACCCTGCACTTTGCCATCTGCTCCTTGAACTCACCCAGCGACGGACGCAGCGCCTGATAACCCTTGAGGGTCAACGCCGAACCCTTGGCCGAATGCTGCTTGACCAGCGCGATGAATTCGGCGAACGCGCGAGGATTCTTGTTCTGCAGCTGCACCCGCGTCGGCGAAACGCCGCGAACATCCGCGCTTTTCTCCCAGCCTTCGGCCAACAGCTTCGTTGCTGCGGCTTCCGATTCCTGCCGGAACCTCGCGCGCGCCTCGGGCATGGAGCCCGAACCGATGCCGGCAAGCGTAAGCGACAGCGCGCGCTCTGGCCATTTCATGCCGAAATAAAAGGTCGCGAATGCGCCCATCGATAGCCCGACGACGTGCGCCTTGTCGATCTTGAGGCCGTCCAGCATGGCCAGGATGCCGGCGCGCTGATGTTCGAAGCCGTAATCTTCGACGTTCGAAGGCACGTCCGACGGCGGATAGCCGCGCGCGTTGTAGGCGATGCAGCGATAGCGCCGCGAGAAATGGCGCAGCTGCGCTTCCCAGCTGCGATATTCGCCCATGAATTCATGCACGAACAGAATCGGCGTACCCTGGCCGGCTTCTTCGTAGTACAGCTTGACGCCGCCGGCGCTGACATGTGGCATGTCGTCTCCTTTCAGTCGTTCAGGCCGTCTTGCCCAGTATCCGCGCGAGCTCCCCAGATTCCACCAGCGTTTGCAAGTCGTTCGCGCCACCGACAAGCACGCCTTTGACGAATATCATCGGAAAGGTAGGCCATCCGGTCCACATCTTGAGCGCGTTGCGGCGGCGCCAGTCGCTCAGATAGCTCCCGTATTCCAGGTATTTGTAGCTGAGTTGCTGCCGGTCCAAAAGCTTCCTCGCCTTTTTCGGCATCGGATTTTGCGCCATGCCAACGATGACGATATCGTTGCTGGCGACGGCAGCCTTTACCTCCTGCACTATATCGGCGTGATTGTTGGCTATGGTATCGCGTATCGCCGGGTGAATATGCGCTTCGTCGAGAATGCTACGGCTCATGCTGGGCCTCCTTGGTGCGCAAACGCTGTCACAAAATCAGGGGAAGCGGTTCCTGCTGCTTACCTGTCGAGGCGCTGAATCAGCATGCCTCAAACGACTCCCCGATACTTTTTGCCGCCCATGGCTTGCGGCTTGCGACATGCTAATCGAATTCAGCGCTCTCACCGTGCATTTGTGCCGGTGCGCGCTCTCTCGATCAGACTGCTTTGCGCTTTGTTATACATATAAAACAATTAGATACTGATTGCATTCAATGTCGTGCGCGATCGCGGAGCACTGGATCCGGCCGCAACTGAAGCGGGCAACACCAATATGTATTTACAAGTGTCGCACGAATGTATACAGTATTCTGTGTTCATGAAGCACCCACAATTCGCGGCGGAGGAACTCGGTCCTTGGTCTCGTCACTGAATCCGGTTGAGCGCCCGATCGCCCTGGGCGACCAAGTCTATATGGCGCTGCGCGCCAACCTGCGCAACGGCAAGATCCTGCCCGGTTACCCGCTGCAGGAAGTGCAGCTCGCGGCCCAACTCGGCGTGTCCCGCACGCCCGTGCGCGAAGCGCTCACACGGCTTGCGAGCGAGGGATTGGTTTCCTCCGACGGACGCAGTTTCGCCGTTCCGGCGCTGACGCTGCAGAACGTGGATGACATCTACGAAGTCCGCTTCCTGGTCGAACCCGAAGCGGTGCGCCACGTCGCGGAACAGGCCAACGACCCCGCCGCCCTGGCGCCGGTCATGCAAGCACTCGAGGCCAGCGTCGCCGCGCACAAGGCAGGCGACAACGAGGCCTTCATCGACGCCAATGCCGTGTTTCGCTCGGCCTGGCTGGCGCTGGTACCCAACAGACGCCTGGTGCACGCGGTCGAACTCTATGCCGACCACGTGCAACACCTGCGCGCACTTACCCTCGGCAACGCCAAGGTGCGCAACGTAGTGCTGCGGGGCTTGAAACGCATCGCCGCGGCGCTCGCCGCGGGCGACGGGGACGCGGCCGCCCTGGCCATGCGCGGGCACCTGACCGAAGCCAAGCGCGCCTTCATTGCAGCCGTCGGCCTCGACCGCAGCGCCCTATCCAAAAGCTCGTGAAACGAAAGCACCAATTCAATGATCGACAGGAGCATCATCGGCAAGGAGTACCCGCCTTTCACGGCGGAAGTCGAAAAGCGCTGGGTGCGCAGCTTCGCCGAGGCAATCGGCGAGACCAGCCCTATCTACTTTGACGAGTCGGTCGCCAGAGCCGCGGGCTACCGTTCGCTCCCCGCGCCCCCGACCTTCCCCTTCGCCATGATCATGGACGGCAACCAGTCGTTCATGATTCTGGATGAACTTGGCATCGACAAGCGCCGCGCCATGCATGGGGAACAATCCTTCGTCTATCACGCCGATCTGTGCGCGGGCGATGTGGTCACCGGCCGGCAAAGAGTAGTCGACGTCTACGACAAGAAGAATGGCGCGCTCGAATTCCTGGTCACCGAGACGCGGCTGGATAACCAGCGTGGCGAGCACGTCTGCGATCTGCGCACGACGGTCGTGGTTCGCAATTGAGGAATGGACATGATTCCTTTTAAGCAGATCAAGGTCGGCGACGCGATACCCTCCATGACCAAGCCCGCGATCAGCCATTTGCAACTCGCGCTCTACGCCGGAGCGGGCGCCGACCACAATCCGATCCACGTCGATGAAGAAGCGGCGAAGGCCGGCGGCCTGCCGGGCATCATCGCCCACGGCATGCTGCCTCTGGGCTTCCTCGGCCAGTTGCTGACCCAATGGGTGCCGCAAAGGCAGGTGCGCAGCCTGTCGGCACGCTTCGTCGCGATGGCTTTCCCGGGCGATGTCATCACCTGCAGCGGCAAGATCGTCGGCAAACGCGAAGAAGCCGGCGCGCAACTGGTCGATCTGGAAATTACTGCACAGAACCAGAAAGGCGAAAACCTACAATTGGGCAAAGCCACGGTTGCCCTGATTTCGGAGTGAGCGGAAATGACCTACAAGGCTGAAATCCCCTACGGTGCCTATTGGAGCACACCCTTCGCGCGCTGGCAGGGCAGCTTCGCCAATCTGCACAGCGTCGAATTCGCCGCGCACGTGGCGCGCCAGGAGCTGAACAAACGGAAAATTGATCCAAAATCCTTCGACTACGGCGTGCTCGGTTTTTCCGTGCCGCAGAACCATTCCTTCTACGGCCTGCCGTGGCTGATGGGCATGATGGGCGCAGGACAGGCCAGCGGCCCGACGCTGATGCAGGCCTGCGCCACAGGCGTGCGCACCCTGCTCTCGGCGGCGCAGGAAATCGAAGTGGGCATGGCAAGCGCCGCGCTCGTGGTCAACTGCGCCCGCACCTCGAACGGGCCGCACCTTTACTACCCCAATCCGCGCGGCCCGGGAGGCACCGGCGCGGCCGAAGACTGGGTGATGGACAACTTCGGCTGTGACCCGCTCGGCGGCCATTCCATGCTGAAGACCGCCGAGAACGTAGCAGCAAAGCACGGGATCAGCACGGCGCAGCAGCACGAGGTGGTGCTGCGCCGCGAACAGCAATACCACCAGGCACTAGCTGACGGCGCCAGCTTCCTCAAGCGCTTCATGACCCTGCCGTTCGAGGTGCCGGCACCGAATTTCAAGAAGACCGTCGGCACGCTCGAGGGCGACGAAGGCGTGTCCACATCGACGCCGGAGGGTCTGGCAAAGTTGAAGCCCGTGGCCGAAGGCGGCACCGTCACCTACGGCGCCCAGACCCACCCTGCCGACGGCAACGCTGCGATCGTCCTCACTACGCGCGAGAAGGCGCGGGAGCTGTCGACGAACCCGAAAATCGCGGTACGCCTGCAAGGTTTCGGCATGGCCCGCGCAGCGCTGGCGTATATGCCAGAGGCCACGGTACCTGCCGCGCAGCGCGCCCTGGATCAGGCGGGTCGCGGCTTTGGCGACTTGGCCGCCATCAAGACGCACAACCCGTTCGCGGCGAACGATATCTACTTCGCGCGGCAGACCGGCGCCGATCTGATGTCGATGAACAATTATGGTTGCTCGCTGGTCTGGGGCCACCCGCAGGCGCCCATGGGTACGCGCGCGATCATCGAGTTGATAGAGGAACTTGTGCAGCGCGGCGGTGGCTACGGGCTGTTCACCGGCTGCGCGGCCGGAGATACGGGGATGGCTGTCGTGCTGGAGGTGTGCGACGCATAGCATTTTCTCCGTCGTATGCCAAGAGCGGCCATTGCGCGCTCGCGCGCGCCAACCGTGTTTTTTGTACGGATAGAAACCATCCGTACAAAAAACACGGTTATGGATAAAAGCAAGTGCGGTTTGGGGTGGCTTTTATACAAGATCGTCGATTGCGCACGGATGTGCTTTTCATCCGTGCGCAATCGACGATCCGCGCGGACGGTTTTTGTCCGCGCAAAATCGCAACTCTGCGATAACGCGGGGCGCGATTTAAGTCGCCACGTCTAAAACAGGCGCGGCAAACGCCCGCCGAGGGACGAGGAGGAGTTGCATGGACCTGTCCGAGTGGATCGACCGCCATGCCCGGCTGACGCCCGAGCGGACGGCGATCCGCTTTCCGGGACGCGATGTTTCCTATGGCGCGTTGGCCGAACTGGTGCACCGTCTTGCCTCGGCCATGGCGGCCTCAGGCCTGAAGCGCGGCGCTTGCGCGGCGTATCTCGGCGTCAACAGTCCGGAAATGCTCGCCCTGCTGTTCGCCTGTGCGCGGCTTGGCGCTCTGTTCATGCCGCTCAACTGGCGGCTGGCCGGCCCCGAGCACCGGCAGATGCTGGAGCATTGCCCACCATCCCTGCTGTTCGTAGAGCCGCAATTCATCGCCCAGACCGACGCCTTCAAAGCGACCCTGGCGTCCCTGACCAGCGTCGCTTTCGGCCAGACGCAGCCGGGCTGGATTGGCTACGACGATTTCCTCGCGCGCGGAGCAGACCCTGTCCCGCAGGATCCAGGCCTCGATCCCGCGACGCCCCTGCTCATCTGCTACACGTCGGGTTCGACCGGCAAGCCCAAGGGCGTCCTGCTCAGTCAGGACGCCCTCGCCTGGAACGCCGTCAATTGCGCCGACATGCACGACCTCAGGCCCGAGGACAGGATACTCACCACGCTGCCGTTGTTCCACGTCGGCGGCCTCAACAATCTGACCACGCCTGCCCTGCAGGCCGGTTGCACCGTGGTGCTGCATCCAAAATTCGATGCCGAGGCCAGCATCGACGCGATCGAGCGCGAACGCATCACGCTGACGGTGCTGGTCCCGGCACAACTGGACATGATGATGGCAAGCCCGCGCTGGCAGAGCGCGGACCTCTCCAGCCTGCGCATGATCACGACCGGCTCCACTATCGTGCCGGCGCGGATTATCCGCGCGGTACACGCCCGGGGCGTGCCATTGGTGCAGATCTACGGTGCCACCGAGACCTGCCCCATCGCCGCCTGCCTGAAGGCGGCGGACGCCGAACGCAAAGCCGGATCCGCCGGCAAGGCCGCGGCGCACTGCGAATTGCGCATCGTCGACGATGCTGGCAAAGACGTGGCGCAAGGCGCCACCGGTGAAATCCTGGTGCGCGGCCCCAATGTGATGAGCGGTTACTGGAGGGCGCCGCAGGAGACCGCCGCGGCGCTCGTCGATGGTTGGTTCCACTCAGGCGACATGGGCCACCAGGATGCCGAGGGCTATGTCTACGTGGACGGCCGCCGGAAGGAAATGATCATCTCCGGCGGCGAGAACATCTACCCGGCCGAGATCGAGAACCTGCTGGCGGAGTGCCAGGACATCGCCGAGGCTTCGGTCATCGGCCGTCCCGACGAGCGCTGGGGCGAGGTTGTCGTTGCCGTCGTAGCGCCGAAAACCGGGCACACCCTCACGCCAGCATCGGTGCTGAAGCTGCTCGAGGGCCGCATCGCCCGCTACAAGCATCCGAAGGAAGTGGTGTTCGTCGGCGAATTGCCGAAAACCGCGCTCGGCAAGGTCCGAAAAGAGGACCTGCGCCGGATGGTCGCGCGGGCGGGCGACCGGTGATGGAGAAACCCATGCGAAGCATAGATGGCGACTCAAATCGCGTCCCTCGCTACTGCAAAATTTCGACTTTGCGCGGACGAAAAGCCGTCCGCGCGGATCGTCGATTGCGTACGGATGATGAAGCCATCCGCACGCAATCGACGATCTTGTATAAAACCCCATGCTGTCCCGGTTTTATCCATAACCGTGTGTTTGGTACGGATGGTTCTTATCCGTACCAAACACACGGTTGGCGCGCGCAGCGCGCAGGTTTTCTCGTCGCGTGCGACGGTATTCACCACTACGCCGTAGATTTCACAGGAGACCCCCGATGACGCTGAAAATCGGAATCGACGTCGGCGGCACCTTCACCGACTTCGTCCTCACCCGCGACGGCGCAGAACCGGCGATTTTCAAGACGCTGTCTACGCCCGGCGACCCGTCGATCGCCGTCGTGAACGGCCTCGCCGACATCGCCGCCGCGATGAGCCCGCCTCTGTCGCTGGAGGCATTCGTACCCACCATCGACACCCTCGTGCATGGCACCACCGTGACCACCAATGCCACGCTGACCGGCACCGGCGCCAAGTGCGGCCTGCTCACCACAAATGGCGTGCGCGATGCCCTGGAAATGCGCCGCGGCATCCGCGAGGAGCAGTACAACAACCGCTACACCAACGTGAAGCCGCTGGTGCCGCGCTATCTGCGCGCCGGGATCGAGGGCCGGCTCGACCGAAACGGGGTGGAAACTGCGCCGCTCAATCTCGACCAGGTGAAACAGGCGCTCGCCCGGTTCAAACAGGAAGGCGTGCAGGCCGTGTCGATCTGCTTCATGAATTCGTTCGCCAATCCCGTGCACGAGCAGGCGGCGGCAGAACTGGTGCGGCGCGAGATGCCGGGGGCGTATCTCAGCGTCTCGACCGATGTCCTGCCCTCGATCCGCTTCTACGAGCGCATCAGCACCACGGCGCTCAACTCCTACGTCGGGCCCAAACTCAACCATTACCTGGATCAGCTCGTCGGCCGGCTCAAGGGGATCGGCTTCAAGGGCCTGCTGCTCATCATGCAATCCAATGGCGGCGTCATCTCGCCGCAACTGGCGCGGGAAAAGGCCGCGCTTACCCTGCTCTCGGGCCCGGCCGGCGGTCCGGGCGCAGGGCTGTTCTACGTCCGCGCGCATGGCCAGAACAAATGCATCACCACCGACATGGGCGGCACCAGCTTCGAAGCGTCGGTTGCGGTCGATAGTCCGATGATCAAGAACGACGGCGAAATCGCGCGCCGCAAGATCGCGCTGCCGATGCTGGACATCCACACCATCGGCGCGGGCGGCGGCTCCATCGGCTGGCTCGACGAGGGCGGGATGCTGCGCATGGGGCCGCAGAGCGCCGGCGCCGATCCCGGACCGGCCTGCTACATGAAAGGCGGCAGGCTGCCCGCCACCACCGACGCCAACGTAGTGCTGGGCTACCTCGACCCCGGTTTCTTCGCCGGCGGCAAAATGAAGCTAGATCTCGCCGCGGCGCGCGCGGCGATCGAAGAGTACATCGCCAAGCCGATGGGCCTGTCGATCGAGGAAGCGGCTGCCGGCATGTACCGCGTGGCCTGCAATAACATGGCCCAGGGCGTACGCGAAGTCACCATCAAGCGCGGATTCGATCCGCGCGAGTTCCCCTTCATCTCGGCCGGCGGCGCCGGCCCCATCCACTCCTGCCTCATTTGCACCGAACTGGAGATCCCGCTGCAGATCGTGCCGCGCGAATCCTCGGTGCTGTGCGCCTTCGGCATGCTCATGAGCGAGTTGAAACACGACTTCGTGCGCACCTTCGTCGCGCGGCTCGGCGCCATCGACTGGGCGAAACTGGCGCGCATCATCGACGACATGTCGCGCGAAGGCGCGCGCCAACTCGCCGAAGAGCGCATCGCGGAAGTTAAGCGCCGTTTCGAGGTCAAGTTCGACTGCCGCTACATCAAGCAGTACCACGAGGTGTCGTTCCTGGTGCCGCGCGAACTGATCGACCGCCGCGACACGGCGGCGATTACGCGCGCGTTTCATGCCGAGCACAACCGGCTCTACGGCTATTCGCTGGAGCAGGAAAACACGCCGGTGGAGATCATCAACGTGCGCGTGCAGGCCATCGGCCTCACCGACAAGCCGCACTACAAGGAAGAGTCCTGGGCAGGCGTGGATGCGTCCGCCGCCGCCAAGGGCCGGCGCAGCGTCTATATCCCCGAGGCCAATGCCTTCAAGGACATCCCGGTCTATGACGGTCACCGAATGCGCTTTGGCAACCGGATAGCCGGCCCGGCCATGATCGAACAGGAGACCACCGCCATCTTCGTCAGCGCCTCGTACGATTGCATCGTGGATGCCTACGGCTCCTTCGCCCTTTACCAGAAGGGCCGCGAGGACCTGGTCAGAACCTGCCTGGAAAAAGAGACGGAGGCCGTCACATGAGCAAGAATCCGAACAAGAACATGAACGTCGAAGCAAGAATCGACCCGATCCTGCTCTCGGTCTATGCCAGGACCTTCAAATCCATCACCGACGAGATGAGCCTCTCCATGGCGCAGACCACGCGCTCGCCCATCCTGTGCGAGGCCAAGGACTATGTCACCGGCCTCTACGACGGCGAGGGCAACATGCTCGAACAGACCGAGAACCTGCCGATTCTCGCGTTCTCGCTGGCGCCAGTGTGCAAATACATCAAACAGTACTTCGGCGACGAAATCTACCCGGGTGACGTCATTTTCCATAACGACGTATTCAGCCTGGGCAACCAGAACAACGATGTCGCCGCCTTCAAGCCCGTCTTCCTCGACGGCAAGCTGGTCGCCTGGACCGCGGTCAAGGGCCACCAGGCCGACATCGGCGGCAACGTTGCCGGCGGCTACAACCCGAACGCCGTCGAGGTGTGGCAGGAAGCGCTGCGCATCCCGCCGGTGAAGGTGGTCGAAAAAGGCAAGCTGCGGAAAGACGTGTGGAACCTGATTTTCGCCAATGTCAGGCTGGACATCGTGCAGCACGACATGAAGGCCGAGATGGGCGCCTGCACCGTAGGCGAGCGCCGCCTGCTCGAGCTGCTCGGAAAGTACGGCTTCGAGAGCTACGCGGCGCACAAGCAGGCGCTGTTCGATGCCACGCGCAAAATGATGGAAGCGGAGATCGCCAAGATCCCGAATGGCCAATATTCCGGCGAAGGCTACGTCTATTACGACGGCCGCCACGTAGGCTCCAAGTTCACCATCCGCGTCGACATCGAAGTCAGGGACAAGTCGATCAAATTCGACTATTCGCGCACCGATGCCCAGACCAACGGCTTCGTCAACGGCACCTTCACTTCCAGCGCTTCGGCCACTATCCTGACGCTGCTGCAAATGGTGAACCCTGACATCCCGCACAACGAGGGCATGGTGCAGCCGATCGAGATCGTGATCCCGGAGGGGACCATCCTCAATGCGGCGTACCCGAAGGCCACCACCTTCGGCAACCACCTCTGCCCGCCCAACGCCGATGCGATCCAGCGCGCGCTCGCGCCGGTCATGCCGGATCGCGTCACGGCCGGCTGGAACAACCTGCTCGCGTCGCTTACCACCGGCATCGATCCGCGAAACAACGAGAAGTACGTGGACATCGGCTTCATGGGACTGAAGGGCGGATCGGGCGCCATGCGCGGCACCGACGGCTACGACCACATCGGCATGATCGATGCCTCCGGCGGCGTGCTCGATCAGGACTACGAAATGTTCGAGCAGCAAACGCCGCACACCCTGATCAAGCACGAACTGCTCATCGATTCCGCGGGCGCCGGCGAATGGCGCGGCGGACTCGGCGTGGAAACGATTTTCGAAATCGGTTCCGACGACACGCAGCTGGTGACCTTCGGCGACGGCGACTTCGAGCCGGCCTTCGGCCTGTTCGGCGGCGGCTCGGGCGGGCTCAACTTCATCCGCCTGCGCTACCCGGACGGCCGCACCGTGGTGCCCAGGAACAAGGACCTGATCAGCGGCGTGCCCAAGGGCACGGTGTACCATCAAGTGGCGAGCGGCGGCGGCGGCTACGGCGACCCGGGGAAGCGCGATCGCAAGCTGCTCGAGGAAGAGGTGAAAAACGGCGTCATCTCCGCCGAGGCGGCGCAGAAACAGTACGGCGTCCCGCCAAAGAAAGATCAGCGCGCATGAACTTCGAGCTGACAGATCAGCAAAAGGCGATTCGCGACACCTTCGCCCGCTTCTCGGACGAACGCATCGCGCCGCAGGCGGCCGCATTGGACGAAGCGCACGCGTTTCCGCGCGCCTTATTCAAGGAACTGGCCGACCTCGGTTTCTTCGGCATGCGCTACCCCGAGGACGCGGGCGGCAGCGGCATGGCGCTGACTGAATTTTGCCTCGCGCTCGCCGAAATCGCGCGCGGCTCCATGTCGCTTGCCGCCGCCGTTGCCATGCAATCGCTGATGGGCACCAAGTTCCTGCACATGCTCGGCAATGCCGACATCATCGAGCGGCTGTTCAAGCCGGCCCTCGAGGGCAAGAAGATCGCCGCCATCTGCATGACCGAGCCCAATGCCGGCTCCGATCTCAATTCGATCGCCACCACGGCGAAAAAAACGGACGGCGGCTACGTGCTCAACGGGCGGAAAACCTGGATCACTTCCGCGCCGCTGGCCGATTTTTTTACCGTCTTCGCCAAGGCCGGAGAGGAGAAGAAGCTCACCATCTTCCTGGTGGAACGCTCCTTCAAAGGCCTGAGCGTCGGCCGCGAAATCCACAAGATGGGCGTGTGGGCCCTGCCGACGTCCGAGGTGAGCTTCGACGCGTGCTTCGTCCCCGACAGCCACCGCCTGAGCCGGGAGGAAGGCGACGGCGAAGGGCATTTGCGCAAGACCCTGGCGGAGATCCGCATCATCACCGGCGCCATGGGCCTGGGCATTGCCCGCGCGGCGCTGGACGAGGCGGTGCGCTATTCCTCGGAGCGCCAACAGTTCGGCAAGCCGATCAACCGCTTCCAGGCGATCCAGCTCAAACTCGCAGAAATGGCGACCGAACTCGAAGCCGCCACCCATCTGGTGCACTACGCCGCGTGGCTGCGCGACGCGAACCTGCCGCACCACAAACAGGCAGCCATGGCCAAGCTGTTTGCCACCGAGGCGGCAGCGACCATCTGCGACAAGGCGGCACGGGTGCTGGCCTCCTATGGCTACGCCATGGAATACCCGGTGCAGCGCTATCTGCGCGACGTGCGTTTCCTGCTGATCGGCGGCGGCACCAGCGAAATACTGAAACTCATTGTGGCCAAGGAGTTAACGACATCATGAAACCGATAAAGGTGCTGCTAGCCAAGCCGGGGCTGGACGGGCACGACCAGGGCGCAAAGATCGTGGCGCGCGCCCTGATGGACGCGGGCTTCGAAGTGATCTATACCGGGCTGCGCCAGACGCCCGAGGCGGTGGCGCGTATGTCGCTGGACGAGGACGTGGATGTCATTGCGCTGTCCAGCATGGCCGGTTCGCATGTGCATTTCTGCAAAAAACTCAAACCCCTGCTCGAGGCCGGCGGACTCACGGACAAGCTATGGCTGATCGGCGGTTGCCTGCCGCAGCAGGACCACGCCGCGTTGCGCGACCTGGGCTTCAAAGGCATCTTCCCCACCGGATCCAGGCTCGATGCGATCGTCGATTACATCCGGCAAAACGCAAGGACGGTGTGAGATGAACGAACGCGCGAAGCCTGAACTTAAAGCCGTAGTCAACGAATCCGGCATCGAGGTCAATCCGCTTTACACCGAGGAGGACGTGCAGAAAAGCGGCGGCTACGACATGGTCGGTCTGCCGGGCGAATATCCGTTCACGCGCGGCATCCACCGCCTGATGTATCGCAAACAGCCCTGGACCATGCGCCAATACGCGGGCTTCGGCAATCCGGCCGAGACCAACCAGCGCTTCAAATACCTCATCGCCAACGGCCAGACCGGGCTTAACGTGGCCTTCGACCTGCCAACCCAGATCGGCCTGGATTCGGACGATCCGCTGGCCGAGGGCGAGATCGGCCGTGTCGGCATGTCGGTCGATACGCTGCGCGACTTCGAGGTCGCCTTCGACGGCATCGATCTGACCAAGATCACAGTCTCCCTGACCGTCAACGGCGCGGCGGCGATCCTGATCGCCATGTACCTCGCCATGGCCGAGAAGCGCGGCTACGATCTCGCGCAACTGCGCGGCACGGCACAGAACGACATCCTCAAGGAGTTCATCGGCCGCGGCACCTGGGTCTACCCGGTGCAACCCTCGATCAAGCTGGTCGGCGACACCATAGAGTACTGCGCCGAGCACGCGCCCAGATACAGCCCGGTCTCGGTCTGCGGCTACCACATCCGCGAGTCCGGGGCGACGCCGGCGCAGGAAATGGCCTATGCCTTCTGCATCGCCAAGGCCTATGCCGACGAGGTCCTGCAGCGCGGCCTCTCCATCGACGAATTCGCCGGGCGGCTGTCTTACAACTTCAATATCTTCGGCAACATCTTCGAGCAGGTGTGCAAGTTCCGCGCCGGCCGCAGCCTGTGGGCCAAGATCATGAAAGAGGAATATGGCGCGGAGAAACCCGGCTCGATGTGGCTGCGCATGATCGCCGGCGGCGGCGGCGGCGGACTGACTTTCGAGCAACCGGAGATGAACATCGTGCGCGGCGCGTACTATGCCCTGATCAGCGCGCTCTCGGGCGCGCAGACCATGGCGCTATGCTCCTACGACGAGGCCTATACCATCCCCACCGAGTATTCCGCGCGCATCTCGCTGCGCACCATGCAGATCCTGATCGAGGAGATGGGACTCACTGAAACGGCGGACCCGCTGGCCGGCTCCTACTACGTGGAAACCATGACCAACCAGATGCGCGACAAGATTGCCCAGATCATGGCGGAAACGGACGCCGAGGGCGGAATCGTCAAACTGATTTCGGAGGGCATTATCCAGGCCAGGGTCTCGGCGCAGGCCTACCGCATGCAGCGCGACATCGAGTCCGGCCGCTTTCCCAAAGTCGGCGTCAACCGCTACCGCAATGAGCGCGAGGAAGATCATCCGGTCGAGTTTCATTCGTACAAGGAAGAGGATGCCCGGGTTCAGATCGAGCGCCTGAAGCAGGTGCGCGCCGAGCGCGACCAGGCGACGGTCGATCACGCGTTGACACGCGTCCGCTGCGACGCCGAAGCCGGCGCGAACCTCATGCCCGCGATCGTCGAGGCGGTGAAGGCCTACGCCAGCGTCGGCGAGATCACCCATGAAATGGTCAAGGTATACGGGCGCTATAAGGAACCGATTCGCTTTTAGGAGGCTATTTGAAATGAAGAAAACGGGTTCAATAAAGATCGTTGCTTGTGTGCGGATGGCTTCATCATCCGCGCGCAGGCGACGATCCGCACGGACGGATTTATCGTCCGTGCAGGTTTCCGCAAAACCTGCGCGCTGCGCGCGCCAATCTCGTTTCTTGTACGGATATACCCCCATCCGTACAAGAAACGAGATTATTGAAAAAGATGAAATCTCTACCCCGTTAACAGGCCGAAAGCCATTTTTTTGAAATGTGCTCCAAGGAAATGCCAATGACCGAAATCGAACAATACGTCGCGCCCTCCAGCCTGGAGCAGGCGGCCGAGTACTTGCGCTCGGGCGAGGTCACCATACTCGCCGGCGGTACCGACCTCATGCCGCAGAGCCAGGGCGGGCGGCTGAAGATCAAGCGCACGCTGATGAACATTCATCACATCCCGGAACTGAAAGGCATCGCGATCGACGGCGGCGAGATCCGCATCGGGGCGCTCGCCACTATCACCGAGATCATGGAAAGCGACCTGATCAAAAAACACCTGCCGATACTGCTCGAGGCCTGCGACCATTTCGCCAGCGACCAGATCCGCAACGCCGCCACCCTCGGCGGCAACGTCTGCAACGCCTCGCCCGCCGGGGACATGCTGGTGCCGTTGTTGGTGCTCGACGCAGAAGTCGAACTCGCCTCCAAGCCCAATGGCAGCCTCAGCCGGCGCCGCATGCCGCTGGCCGAATTCTTCGTCGGGCCGGGCAAGACCCGGCGCGGCCCGACAGAGTTGCTGGCCGGCCTGCGCATCGCGCTCCCGCCCGCGAATCATTACGCCCGTTTCTTCAAATTCGGCACGCGGCCGGCGCTCGACATCTCCACCATTTCGATCGGCATCGCCGGTATGCTGAAGAATGGCGCGCTGTCGCAGGTGCGCGTCGCCTTCGGCGCGGTGGCGCCGGTGCCGATGCGCGCGCCACGCACCGAGCAGGCCCTGGAAGGCAAGCGGCTCGACGCGGCAGTCATCGATGCTGTGGCGGACGTGGCGCGCAACGAGGTGACGCCGATCGACGACATTCGCGCCACCGCCTGGTACCGCAAGGAACTGATCCACAACATCACCAAGAGGATGCTCGCCCATGTCGCTCAATCATGACATCGAATTCACCCTGAACGGCGTCACCCGGCGCGCCACCGTGCGCGTGAACATGAGCGCCCTGGATATGTTGCGCGAAGTCATCGGCCTCACCGGCACCAAGTACGGCTGCGGCGAGGGCGAGTGCGGCGCCTGCACCATCCTGGTCGACGGCCTGTCGCTCAACTCCTGCCTCATGTTCGCGGTCGACTGCCACGGCCGCGACGTGGTCACCATCGAAGGACTCGCCGCAGACGCCAGGGCCGACGCGCTGCGTGCCGCTTTCGTAGAGCACGGGGCGGTCCAATGCGGCTACTGCACCCCGGGAATGGTGATGCAGGCGAGCCATCTCATCGCCACGCATCCCGACGCCGATGCCGAGGCGATCAAGCGCGGCATCGAAGGCAATCTTTGCCGCTGTACCGGCTACAAGAAAATCGTCGACGCCATCGCTTCCGTGAACAGCGCCGTCAAGCAAGGAGCCACGCCATGAACGTTAGGGAAAAGAATATCAGGTTCATTGCGCCCGACACCTTGATCGGCAAGCGCATCCAGAAAATGGACGCGCCGGAGAAGGCGAGCGGCAAGACGCGCTACATCCACGACATCGATCTGCCGGGGCAGTTGTACGGCAAGATCCTGCGCTCGGCGCGCGTGCACGCGCGCATCAAGAGCATCGACACCTCGGCAGCCAGGGCGCTGCCAGGGGTGCATGTGGTAATCACCGCGGCCGACATCGTCAACCAGCGTCCGATCGGCGTGGCCAAGGATCATCTGCCATTGAAGACAGACAAGGTGCGCAGTCTGCGCGACGAAGTTGCGGCGGTGGCAGCGGAGTCCGAACAGATCGCCATGGAAGCGCTGAAGCTGATCAAGGTGGAGTACGAAGACCTGCCCATACTCACCGACCCGGCGGAAGCGATTAAACCGGGCGCGACGCTGATCCATCCGGAACCGCACCGGCCTGATGGCGAGGAGCACCTCAAGCCCACCGGCCCGGTTGCGTTCACCGGCAAGCCGGATAACGTCGCCATGCGTTTCGATTACTCCCACGGCGACGTGGTGCGGGCCGAGGCCGAATCGGACGTGGTGGTCGAGGACACGTTCAAGCTGCACTATGTCACCCACTGCTGCCTGGGCGTCTCGGGCATGATCGCCGAGTTCGATTCCTCGGGCAATCTGCTCCTGTACTCGAACACGCAGGTGCCGTTTCTGCACAAGCGCGAGTTCGCCGAGATTCTTAACATGGATCCGGGCCGCATCCGCATCATTCAGCCGTCCATCGGCGGCGGTTTCGGCTCCAAGCTCGACATCTACCCGTTCGAGGTCATCTGCGTCTACCTCGCGCGCGCGGCGAAACGGCCGGTGAAGCTGGTGTTCACCCGCGAGGAAGAGTTCATCTCCTCGCCTACCCGCCAGCCGGTGCTGCTCACGCTGCGCTCCGGTTGCAAGAAGGACGGCACCCTGACCTTCCGCACGGTACACACGCTGCACGACAACGGCGCCTATACCTCATGGGGTGCGACCACGCCGTTCGTGATGATGCAGACCTTCTCCTCGCTCTACCGGGTGCCGAATTGCGATTATCACACCACGGCGGTGTATACCAACAATCCCTACGCCGGATCGTTCCGCGGTTACGGCAACCTGCAGGCCACCTTCGCCGTCGAAGCG
>JADGRR010000093.1 GCA_017880745.1 Burkholderiales bacterium | reverse complement strand
GCCCACGGTGCGCGACATCGGCCTGTGGGGACCGAAAGTGAAGAAGGCCTACCAGGACATGGGCGTGATGCAGTTCGCCGAAACCGACGTCGAGGCGCGGCTCGCCGCCGACGAGCAATGGGCGCTCGATCTGGACGCGAAAAAAGCGCAGGCGCGCGCCGCGGTTGCGCAGTAAGGCGTAAATCCGGAAGATCAAAAAACCGGAGACCGGCGCGCCGCCTTGCAACCGTGGGTTAGAGCGCAACACGCTCAATTCGCGACTGTCAGATTTCGATGGTGACGATGTGTGCCTGAATCTTGCCGTCTACAGCCCCCCGGCCGAACCTTTGGGCGATAGCTTCCGCGGCCATGTCGGTTGCTTCACCAAGCCGCGAGGCGTCGCGGGCTTCGATCTCGTTTCGTAATGGTGTCCCCTGGCAGTACGCGACCGCTGGGACCCGGGAAGATGTTGCCCGACTGCGCGCGGCAACCGTGCTGGTCTGGGGCAACGCGGTGAACCCGCCGTTGGCAAGATCTCGCTCGATGGTCCGAGGATCGTAATAGCCATGGGGCGTGCGGGCCATAAAGCGCGGCGGGTCCCTGGGAAACAGGGGCACAAGTGCCGTCGTCACGGTGTCGGCGAATTCGTTTTCTTCGATCCGATCCCACACATTGAAAATGAAAACGCCTCCCGACCTGAGCACTCGACGTGCCTCCGAAAACGCTTTCGGCTTATCGGGAAAGAACATGACTCCAAACTGGCATACAACGGCGTCAAACATTCCGTCCCGGAACGGCAGTTGCATGGCGTCTGCCTGACGCCACTCCACGGGGCGCTTGGTTCCGATCGCAGCAGCTTGGTCCAACATCGGCTGATTCAGGTCCGTGGCGACAATGGAGACGTATTCGGGTAGAACGGATGCCAGACTGCGAGTCGCGACACCGGTGCCGGCTGCGATCTCGAGCACGCGGGCAACGGATCGCAAAGCCAGCCGGTTCGCCAAGTCCGCAGCGTAGGGCTCGAAGATCAGCGGAACCAAGTGCGTCTCATAAAGCCTCGAAATTGAGCCAGTGAAAACTTTGTCGGTATTGGGACGGCTCATGGTGATTGCCTCCGTATCGATTCCATTGCGCTCTAAATTATTAATATATTAATAATTTGCCTAATAACCAAATAACACGACAGTCAGTTTTTCAGAGGAGCACGAATTGAGCATCCAAACCATTGGATAGCGTTGGATCGCCGATTGTCCTCGTCGCAACAGTGTGCTCGCACGCGCTGAAGATCCACGGATCCCCCGGGGCGCTGCGGCTCACATGCTGCTCAGGTATGCCTTGGTCTCTTCGCCTGGACTTGGCAGCCCGGCCACGCGCCAGGCAACGAGGCAGTAGCCGAACAGCTCATTCACCTGCTGCCGCTCGATGCCCGCGTCACGGCAGATCCGGTTTATGGCGGGCGCGACCCCGAGGTTCGCGTAATGCTCGCGCATGGCGCGGATGATCTTCCAATGCGCTTCAGTGAGCTGGCCGATTCCGGCGTCCTGCGCGAGCGTCTCCGCGAGCGACTCCGACCACGACGTGAAGTCGCGGATAAGGCCGTCTTCGTCGAACAGTTCCGGTGTCGAGACAATATTTGCTGGGGGCATATGAATTACCTCCACTGTGACGAAAGTCCAACAAGAAATCGCCCTTCAAAGGGGGGGGCCGTATAAGATCCCGGACGCCGGGTCTGGCACGATCAGGTTACCCTCAAGTCATTGCTTCCTCAACTGGCGCGAACGGGATGGACAGCTGCATACTCACACGGTAGCGTATGAACCTGGCGGTGCCCATTGCGCCTGGCCTGGTGTCGCTTGGCCTGATTGAGCTACCAAGGACATCAGCGTAAGCTGAGCGTGCTCGACCCCGCTTTTGGGGTCCCATGTGGCGCAATGCTGTTACATTTTAAATTACGAACTGCGCGCGTCGGATCGTGCGCGGGGAAGGGCACAATGTCGCAAATCCTACGCGTATTCTCGATAGCCGCAGCATGCGCCTTGGCTGTATCGGTCACCTGCGCGCAGGCCGCGCCCCTCGACAAAACCCCGGTACCGAAGGCGACGCTTGACGCATTGCGAAAGGACTTCGGCATGGCGGAGGTGGTTTCGCTGCTGTCGGCGTCCGCGACTCGAGCCTCCAGCAAGGCACATCTTGAGGCACGGGCGACCCTTTTCCAGTTTATCGAGACGAAGAATCAGGGTCCGCTGTTCATAGACGCCTATACCGTATTGGACCGGACGTCTCACATCATCGGCTACCGCTTGTTCTACCGCGGCGACAAGGGACCGCTCGTGATCGCCGATGCCGTGGTCAATTCGACCGAGAAGGAAGCTGTCAGCGCTGCTGCAAACCTGGTCGCCGCCTCCCTGGATTCGGTGTCGACCCCTGACGGATCAAAAACGTATTTCCTGGGGATCCAGAATCTCGATTCCTCCCGGGTACTCAAAGTCATGGTTCTCGCCGGCGCGCAATCGCCTTCAAGTCCCGAATACGCCATCCGCTATTTGGTCTCAGGGCGGTAGGCGCCGGAAATTGCACGCGGAGCGGAACGGACAACTGTGGCTCGCAGCCTCGCCGCAACGCTTGCGCTCGCCCTCGCCGCCGTGCTGCGGACAGCATCGCCGAAGACGAGCGGCGCCATACGCAACCGCGACAACTCGCCGATTTCCGGCGCCCTTTATCCTCTGGCAGCAAGGCGGCAAGGCTGCAAAGCATTGCGCTTCAGGAGCCGGCGCAAATTGCGTCTCGCGTTGGCAATTGCCGGCTGGCTTGTGCTATCTTCGTGCGCTATGAGTCCCGCAGCGCCTCCCGCCACCAGATCCGACCTCGCCCCGACGGGCAAGCTGCGCGTCGGCATCAACTACGGCAACTTTCTCCTGGTGAGCAAGGATCCGGCAAGCGGCGAATCGCGCGGCATCGCGGTGGATATGGCAACGGAACTCGCGCGGCGGCTGGGCGTAGCGTTCGAGATCATCGCCTACAAGGGCGCGGGGCAAATGGCCGATGCGGCGAAGGCGGGCGCATGGGATGTTGCGTTCCTCGGCGCCGAGCCTGCGCGCGCGAATGAAATCGCATTTACCGCGGCCTACCTGGAGATTCCGTCCGGATACCTGGTGCCGGCGGGTTCGCCGATCCGCAGCATTGCCGAGGTGGACCGCGACGGCGTGCGCGTTGCCGTGGCGGCGAAAAGCGCCTATGACCTCTACCTCTCCCGCAGCCTGCAGCGCGCAACACTCGTGCGCGCGGAAGGCATCGATGCCTCGTACGATCTGTTCGTGAAGGACAAGCTCGATGCGCTCGCCGGGCTCAAGCCGCGCCTCGCGACCGACGCCGAAAGACTGCCGGGATCGCGCATCCTCGAGGGCAGCTTCACCGCGATCCAGCAATCGATAGGCACGCCCAAGGCGCGCGCGGCCGGCGCGAAGTATCTGCGCGAATTCGCCGAGGATGCGAAGGCATCTGGGCTGGTCGCGCGGGCAATGGAAAAACACAATGTCCGCGGGGTCAACGTCGCCCCGATGGCGCCGGGCTAGTGGCGCTCCCTGCGCGACATCCCTGAGGCGACGACGCATGAGCTGGAACAACACGAAATCCGGATATGGCTCGCTGGCGATCTTCTTTCACTGGCTGATGCTGGTGTTGCTCGTCGCCGGCTATGCCGCGATGGACCTCAACTCGTTGTCGCAGAAAGGCAGCGCGCTGCGCGAGGCCATGGCGAGCTGGCACTATATGCTCGGCCTGTCGGTGTTTGTCCTGGTGTGGCTGCGCCTGCTGGTGCGCTTGACCGGGCTCGAGCCGGCAGTCGAGCCCGCGCCGCCGGCATGGCAAGCCACGCTGGCAAAGGCGGTGTATCGGGCGCTCTATGTTTTCATGGCCGCCATGCCTTTGCTCGGCTGGCTGACCCTCAGCGCAAAGGGCGAGCCGGTGCCTTTCTTCGGCCTGGAATTGCCTGCGCTTACGGGCAAGAATGAGGGACTGGCTATCCTGTTCAAGGCCATACACGAGAACCTCGCAACCGTGGGCTACTTCCTGATCGGCCTGCACGCCGCTGCCGCGCTCTACCATCACTATGTGAGGCGCGACAACACGCTGCGGCTGATGTGGCCCCGGCGCTGACCCGTCGCGCCGCGCGGTTCTATTTATGCCGCGGATCGAACGCGTCGCGCAAACCGTCGCCGAGCAGGTTGAACGACAGCACCAGCAGGAAAATCGACAGCCCCGGCCAGACCGACATCCACGGCGCGTTGTCGATGTAATTCTTCGCCGTATTCAGCATGCTGCCCCAGCTCGGCGCCGGCGGCTGCTGCCCCAGGCCGAGGAACGACAGGCTCGCCTCGGCGATCACCGCGGCGGCGATCGCGAGCGTCGCCTGCACGATCAGCGGCGCCACGACGTTGGGCAGGATGTGGCGCAGCGCGATGCGCAGGTGAGAATTGCCCACTGCGCGCGCCGCTTCGACGTAGTCCTCGACCTTGACCGCGAGCACCTGCGCGCGCGTGAGCCGGACGAATATCGGCGTGGCCGAGATGCCGATCGCGATCATGGCGTTGGTGAGGCTAGGGCCGAGGAACGCCGCGAGCGCGATCGCGAGGATCAGGAACGGGCAGGCGAGCATGGCGTCGGTGATGCGCGAGATCAGCGCGTCCACCCAGCCGCCGAGGTAGCCCGCCGCGAGCCCGACCGGCACGCCGAGCGCGAGCGAGATGCACACCGACACCAGGCCGGCGAGCAGCGAGGCGCGCGTGCCCCAGATGACGCGCGAGAGCACGTCGCGGCCGATCTCGTCGGTGCCGAACAGATAGTGCGCGCTCGGTGCCTGGCGCACCGCGCTCCAGCTCGTGGCCAGCGGATCGTGCGGCGCGACCCAGGGCGCGAACAGCGCCAAGAGCACGAAGAACACGACGCAGCCCAAGCCGACCATCGCGCCGCGCCGGCGCGCGAGGCGCCTGAGCGCGCGCTGCGCCGGGGTGAGCTCGCGCGGGAGCGCGTCGGTTGCAGTGAGCACGGCCGCCACGGCTTCAGCCCCTCATGCGCGGGTTGACGAGGAAGTAGGCGAGGTCGGCCAAGAGGTTGAGTGTGATGTACACCGTCGCCGTGAACAGCACCACCCCCTGCACCACCGAGTAGTCGCGGTTGAACACGGCGTCCACGATCAGCTTGCCGAAACCCGGAATGCTGAACACCGTCTCGGTCAGCACGGTGCCGCCGAGCAGCTCGCCGAAGCCGAGCGCGCCGAGCGTGATCACCGGCACCAGCGCGTTCCGGAGCGCGTGCTTCAGCACCACCACGCGCTCCTCCAGCCCTTTGGCGCGCGCAGTGCGCACGTAGTCGGCGGAGAGCACCTGCAGCATCGCGCTGCGCGTGTGGCGCATGAGCACCGCGGCGAACGAATTGCCGAGCACGAACGCCGGCATGATCATCGCCGCGAGGTTGCCTTTCAGGTCCTCGAACGGGCTGACGTAGCCCGAAGCGGGGAGCCAGCCCAGCTTCACCGCGAACAGCATGATCAAGAGGATGCCGAGCCAGAAGTTGGGCGTGGACAGGCCCCACAGCGCGAATACGTTGGCGGCGTAATCCCAGGCCGTGTCTTTCTTCACCGCCGACAGGATTCCCGCGGACACGCCGAACACGATCGCGATCACGATCGCCATCGAGGCGAGCTGCACCGTCACCGGCAGCTTCTCCAGGATCAGGTCCGTCACCGGCTTCTGGATGCGCACCGATTCGCCCAAGTCGCCGTGCAGCACGCCTCGCGCCCAATAGAAGTAGCGCATATATACCGGCTCGTCCAGGTGGAACTTGGCGCGCAGATAGGCGATGACGTTGGGGTCGTGGTCCTCGCCCGCGAGCGCGGTCGCCGGATCTCCGGGCAGCAGCTGCTGCAACCCGAAAATCAGGATGGAGACGAAGAACAGCGTTGGAATTATCGTCGCCAGGCGCTGGACGAGGAACTTGAACATCGGTGCTCCGGAAAACTGGCGCAAGCCCGGCGAAACGGGCTTGCGTGGGCCGCGCCTAGTTGAACTTCAGGTCCTGCACCCGCACCAGCCCGTCGGGCACGGTGCGCAGGCCGCTCAGCTTCGAGTTGTAGGCCCACAGCCAGTGGCGGTGGAACAGGTACACGATGGGCCGGTCCTGCGCGACGTGAGCCTCGATCTGCTCGAACAGTTTCAAGCGCGCCGCCGGGTCGGTCGCTGCGCGCGAGCGGTTGATCAATTCGTCGACCTCGGGTTTGCAGTAGCCGGCGTAGTTCAGCGGCTGCTTGCAGGCGTGGAAGCTGAACAGATTGCCGTCGGGGTCCGCGCGCCCGCTCCAGGCGAGCACGTAGGCATCGTACTGCCCTTTGTCGGCCAGGTCGAGCGAGGTCGAGAACTCGGTCGCCTGGACCTTCACCTCGAAGCCGGTTTCTTTCGCCATCGCCTGTACCACCTGGGCGATCTTCTGCGCGTCCGAGGTCGTCGGCGTCATCAGCGTGAAGCTCGGATTGGGCACGCCCGCCGCGGCGAGGAGCGCCTTGGCCTTGGCCACGTCGCGCTTCGGTATCGGTACGTTCTTCGCGTACCAGGGATTGTTCGGCGCTACCCACTGGTTGCCGACCTCGGCCTCGCCGTCCATCGCCACCTGCACGATGGCGGCGCGGTCCAGCGACAGCTCGAACGCCTCGCGCACGCGGGGGTCGCGCCCGAGCGGGTTCTTCTGCGCCTGGTCGCTCTTGCCGATGTTGATGGTGATGCCCTGGTAGCCGATTTCGACGATCCTCGAGATCTTGAAGCGGTTGTCGCCCTTGAGCCCCGGCACGTCGGAAGCCGCCATGCGCTCGATGAAATCGAGCTGCCCCGAGCGCAGGTTGGCGAGGCGCACGCTCGCATCGACGATGGGCTGGTAGACCACGCGGTCGAAGTGGATCGCGCCCTTGTTCCAGTAATTCGGATAGCGCTCGAGTACGATGCGGTCCTGCGCCACGCGCTCGACGAAACGAAACGGCCCCGAGCACACCGGCTTCGCGCCGAAATGGGCACCCGCCGCCTGCGCCGCCTTGGGCGACACCATCATGCCCGCGCGGTCGGTGAGCACGGCTAGGAGCGGCGCGAACGGCGCCGCGAGGTTGAGCCGCACCGTCTGCGCGTCGACCACGTCCACGCTCGTGACCGGCGCCAGCTCGCCGCGCCGGTTCGAGCCCTGCATGTTCTTGTGGCGCTCGAGGTTGAACTTCACCGCCGCGGCGTCGAATTTCTCGCCGTCGTGGAATGTTACCCCCTGGCGCAGCTTGAGGGTGAGCGCCTTGTGGTCGCCCGACCAGGCATAGCTGGTCGCGAGCTGCGGCACGATGTTGAGTTTCTCGTCGAGATCGAACAGTTTGTCGCACAGCGAATTGAACACGATGCGGCCGACGAAGGTGCGCGCGAGCGTCGGATCGAGCACGTCGGGGTCCTCGGCGAGGCCGACGCGCAAGGTCTGCGCGGAAGCGCCCGCGGCCGACGCGACGAGCGACGCGACTGCGAGCCAGCGAGTAGCGGAATTCATGGTCGAACCTCCTGGAAATAATGTTCAGGATGCGCCGCGGCCGACGCGATGAACGCCGACTGCAGCAGAGCGAGGCGCGCATCGACCGGTCGCGGCGGCGGCGCGACGCGCGCCCCGCCGGCAGCGGCGATCTCGCGCCAGAAGTGACACGCGACAGTGTGGCCAGCGCCGTCTCGCCCCAGGGTCGCGGCGTCGCGCTCGAGCGGCGGCGAGACCTCGGCGCAGAGCGCCCGCGCGTGGATGCATCGGGTGTGGAAGTGGCAGCCCGAAGGCGGCGTGACCGGGCTCGGCACGTCGCCGGTCAGCAGCACGCGTTCGCGCTCGACGCCGGGCTCGGGCACCGGCACCGCGGCGAGCAGCGCCTGGGTGTACGGATGCCTCGGCGCCGCGAAGAGGGCCTCCTTGTCGGCGAGCTCGACGATGCGGCCGAGGTACATCACCGCGACGCGCGTCGCGATGTGCTTGACGACGGCGAGATCGTGGGCGATGAAGAGATAGGCCAGGCCGAGGCGGCGCTGCAGGTCGCGCAGCAGGTTGATGACCTGCGCCTGCACCGAGACGTCGAGCGCGCTCACCGCCTCGTCGCAGACGACCAGGCGCGGCTCGACCGCGAGCGCGCGGGCGATGCCGATGCGCTGGCGCTGGCCGCCCGAGAACTCGTGCGGATAGCGCTCGCCGTGCTCGGGCGCGAGGCCCACCGTGCGCAGCAATTCGGCGACGCGCTCGCTGCGGTCGCCGACGTGCAGGCCATGCAGGTCGAGCGCCTCGGCGAGGATCTGGCGCACCGTCATGCGCGGGTTGAGCGAGGCGTACGGGTCCTGGAAGACGATCTGCATCGCGCGCCGCTCGGCCCGCAAGGCGCGCGCGTCGAGCGTGCCGAGGTCGGTGCCGGCGAAGCGCACCGTGCCCGCGCTCGGCTCGATCAGGCGCAGCACGAGCCGGCCGAGCGTCGACTTGCCGCAGCCCGACTCGCCGACGACGCCGAGCGTCTCGCCGGGATCGAGCGCGAACGAGACGCCGTCGACGGCGCGCACCGCGCCCTTGACGCGGCCGAACACGCCGGCGCGGATCGGGAAGTGCTTGACGAGGCCGTCGACCTCGAGCAACGGTGCAGCGCGAGAGGAGCTCACGCGAGCACCGCTTGCAAGGGCCGGGCCATGAGCGCGCCGGCATCGAGCGGCGCGCGCAGGCACGCCGACAGATGCCCCGCGCCAACCTCGCACAGCGGCGGCTCGACGACTCTGCACTCGGCGACGACGAACGGGCACCGGTCGGCAAAGCGGCAGCCGGCCGGCAGCGCGAGCGGGCTTGGCACCTGGCCTTCGATCGACGCGAGCCGGTCGAGGGCAGCGCCGTCGAGCCGCGGCATCGAGCCGAGCAGGCCGATCGTGTACGGATGCTGCGGCTCGGCGAAGAGGGCCGCGACCGGCGCGCGCTCGACGACGCGGCCGGCGTACATCACGACGACCTC
>JADGRR010000092.1 GCA_017880745.1 Burkholderiales bacterium | reverse complement strand
ACGGCGCACAGTCCATCGACATCACCAGATCTTCAAGAACGGCGAAGCTCTGCCAGGCGAGCGGATGCGCGGCCAGCCAATCCACCCAGGCGGTGTCGGCCCACGGATCGGCTTCGTCGCCATCCGCATCGTCTTGCGTTATGAACACAGCTCGCCACTCGGCCTCGATGGCGGAAAGTTTCGCGTCGGCTGTCAACGGCCCGGCACTGCCTTCCCTTGGCTGCAGGCGGTAATGGCAAGCCGGCGCGGGTAGTGTCTCCGCCAGCCTGATCAACTGGGCCAGCGGCTGCGCGTCCGCTTCCTCCGTGTTTTCGAAACCGCCGTGCCTTACGGCCTCGACAAAGGCGCTCGGATCCCGCGCGACTTCTTCCATCAGGTCGACGATTTCCTCGCCGCCGTAGCCGAGTTTCTTCAGACGCGCCGCCCAGAAACGGGCGCGTTCCTGTGCCTGCCCGACCTGGTCCTGGCTGATCAGCAGGATCACTTCGAGATGCGCCAGCGACGGGTTGTCCGGATCGACGCACTGGGCCTGTTTGAACAGCTTCCACGCGGCCGGGTATTCGCCTTGATCCGCGAGCATGCTGCAGCGGCGGTGCATGGCGGTACTCCTGAGGACGCGGTCGGGGGTTTGCATCAGACTCTCCACCAGACGCAAGCGCTTGACCGGGTGGCCGAGTTCGAAATAGGCGTCGCACAGCATGTCGAAGGCGTATTCATGGCGCGCGTCCAACCTGGTGGGATCGGCAAGCAGCGGCTCCAGCAATGCCATGGCCTCCTTGTGGCGATCCTGCTCCAGCCACTGCGATGCGACATGCCCGAGTTCTTCCGGCGACAGCCTGTTGAACGGCAGATTCTTGTACTGGGACATCGGAAAGCGTTCCAGGACATAGGGCAACAGGCTCAAACCTTCTCCGCCGAATGGCGACCCGCCGGGCAGGGGCCCGCAGCACTGCTTGTACTTGCGGCCCGAGCCGCAGGGGCAGGGACCATTGCGTTCCGGCTTCGGCAGCGGCCGTGGCCTCCAGTCGTGATCGGGACGCGGTACCCGATTCCATACTTCGCGGAACATCGAATAGGCCAGCGCGCGCTGTGCTTCCTCGTCCGGCGGCATCTGCGCGACCACGGACGGCGCAACTACAGGCAGCAGTTTGCGAAAGCTTTCCAGGGCAGCCTCGAAATCGGTCTTATCGAGAGCGCAGCGCACGGCGACACGCAACATTTCATCGAACTCCGCGTGATCTTTCCGGTCGGGCGAGCGTCTCATGGCGGCGATTCTATCGCACTTGGCCGATCAGCTTGCGCTGATACCGGCCAAGTACTCATCGATCGCATGGCGATATAATGATCCGGTCGTTTCGCGAACCGGACCGGCGATCACCGGCGAAGCCTGGAGGAAGAGCGTTGAAACTAAGGATCAGGCGCACTTATACCTTTGTTGAAGACCGCAGGGTCGAGGCGGGCAAAGCGGCAAGTATTCCACTGCGCAAAGTCGCCGCCGCGCTGGTGGTGGAAAACCCGTATGCGGGGCGCTACGTAAAGGACCTTAACCCGCTGGTCAAGGCCAGCGCAGCCCTCGGCCGCGAACTCGCCGTCATGGCCGCCGCGGCACTGGCGCCGTACAAGGCGCAAAGCCTGGGCAAGGGGGCGATAGTTGGAATTGCAGGCGAACAGGAACACGCCAATGCGCTGCTCACGAACGTGTTTGCCGAGCCGCTGCGCGAGCTGCTCGGTGGAGGCAAGGCCTGGATCTCGTCCATGACCAAGGTCGCCGCGGCCGGAACCCTTATCGACATCCCGATGAACTCCAAGGATGCGCTCTACGTGCGCTCGCATTACGACGGCATGACTCTGATGCTGCCCGACGCGCCGATGCCCGACGAGATCGCGGTCATTCTGTGCCTCGCGAACCGTGGCCGGCTGAATGCGCGCGTCGGCGGTCTGCGCTACGACCAACTCAAGGGCCAGAACGGCCTCGTCTGATTTCCGAATAGGAGAATAAGCATGCCACGGCACAAGAACTACTTGCCTCAAGGCGTCATTCCTGCCGCGCTCCTGCCTTTCCACGAAGACCTTTCGATCGATGCGGACTCGTTTCGCTCGCATCTTCGCGACTTGGCCTCGGTAGAGGGGATCTCGGCGATCACCATCAACGCCCACGCTTCCGAAGTGGCTTCATGCAGCTTCGACGAACAAAAACTGGTGCTCGAACTCACGCAGGATGAAATCGGCACCCGCGTCCCGATCGTGAACGGCGTATATGCCGAGGGCAGCCTCGAAGCCGTGCGCATTGCGAAAATGGCGCACGACGGCGGCGCCTCCGCCATCCTCGTGTTCCCTTCGGGCGTGTATACCTTCGGTCAGCGCCCGGAGATGGCCGTGGAGCACTTCAAGCGGATCGCAGAGGTCACCGACCTGCCGCTGATCCTGTTCCAATATCCCCTCGCCGGCGGCCAGGGCTATCCGCTTGCCACCCTGCTCAAGATCGTCGAGGCGGTGCCCGCGGTGCGGGCGATCAAGGACTGGAGCGCGAACCCGCAGCTGCACGAGCGCCAGATCCGCGTGCTGCAGTCGCGCACGCCGCCGGTCGCGGTGCTGACGACGCATAGTGCATGGCTCCTGAGTTCGCTGGTCCTCGGCTGCCATGGCTTGCTCTCCGGCAGCGGCTCGGTCATCGCCGAACTGCAGGCCCAGCTGTTCCGTGCGGTGCAGGCAAACGATCTCGTCACCGCACGCAAACTGAACGACCGCATCTGGCCGACGGCCGAGGTGTTCTACACCGAACCCTGGGTCGACATGCATAACCGTATGAAGGAGGCGCTGGTGCTGCTCGGCAGACTGCCGCGCGCCGTGGTACGTCCGCCGCTGATGAAGCTCTCCGCAGCCGAAATCGAGCGCATCCGTCTGGCGCTGGTGGCGGCGGGACTGCTGGCAGGCAAGGGGCAGGCGAAGAAAGTCGTCTGAGTCCGCTCAGCCCGCGCCCGTCTTGCGCATGAAACTGCGCCCGATCAGCTGGCGGTGCACCTGGTTGGTTCCCTCCCAGATCTGGGTGATCTTGGCGTCGCGCAGCAGCCGCTCGACACGATAATCCTTGCAATAACCGTAGCCGCCGTAGAGTTGCACCGCGTCGGTGGCCACGCGCATGGCCAAGTCGGTCGCGCGCAGCTTCAGCATCGAGGCTTCGATGCCGATATCGTCCACCCCGGCATCAATCAGCGCGCCGACATGCCACAGCCAGCGCTCGCACAGGGCGAGTTCGGACGCGAGGTCGGCGAGCATGAACTGGATGCCCTGAAACTCGACGATGCGCCGCCCCGACTGCCGCCGTTCATTGATATAGGCGACGGCGTCTTCGAACGCGGCACGCGCGATGCCGAGTGCGTGCGCGGCAACGCTGGGACGCGATCTGTTGAGCGAGGCGAGCAGGATCTCGAGCCCGTCGCCGGGCTTGCCGAGCAGGTTCGCCCGCGGCACGCGGCAGCCGTCGAACGAGAGCGCAGCGGTGCTCGAGGCGCGGTGTCCGAGCTTGTCTTCGGTGCGAAGAACGGAGAAGCCGGGCGTGCCCTTTTCCACTATCAGCGCGGAGATCGCGCCTTTCGCGTCGGCGATCTCGCTCCATTTGCCGAACACCAGCAGCAGATCGGCGACATCGCCGCTGGTAATGAAGATCTTGCTGCCGTTGACCAGGATGTCGTCGCCCTGCGGCTCGAAGCGGGTCTTCATGCCGGTGGCGTCGCTTCCCGCCCCTGCTTCGGTGATCGCGAGCGATACCAGCCCGCCTTCGGCCACGCGCGGCAGCAAGCGGCGTTTCTGCTCTTCGCTGCCGTAGGTGATCACCGGCTTGATCCCATGGAAGTTGGTCGCCCAGATGATGCCGGTGGAGGCGCAGGCCTTGCTGATTTCGCGCACGCAGGCAAGATAGACGCTGTAGGACATGGGCGCGCCGCCGTAGGCCTCCGGTATGAACATCGCGTTCAAGCCGAGCCCGTTGATGGCTTTCACGTTGTCCCAGGGAAACTCGGCGCTGCGATCGTAATGTTCCGCGCGCGGCGCGAACTGGGTGCGCGCGAGCGTTTGCACGCTGTCGAAGAGCATGCGCTCCTCTTCGGGCAAAGGAAGCCAGGCGTCCAGACGTTCAAGCGTGTTCATGCACTCTCACTTTATTTTTGCGCGGACGAGAAACCGTCCGCACCGATCATCGATTGCGCACGGATGAAAAGCACATCCGTGCGCAATCGACGATCTTGTATAAAAACCACCCCAAACCGCCTCTGTTTTTATTCATAACCGTGTCTTAGTTCCGGCATAACGCGCTTCGCGCATTAGCCTCCACTGAAACTTCGTTTTCTGTGCGGATGCGCTTTTCATCCGCGCAGAAAACACGGTTGGCGCGCGCAGCGCGCAAGTCCTCTCGTCGCATACGACAGTATTCGAGACGGCGAATATGGCTATCGACATAGTTCCGTCATCTATCCTGAAACTTCGGTTTGCGCTTTTCCATGAATGCGCTCATGCCTTCGACGGCATCCTGGGTCTGGAACGCGAGCGTGTTCAGGTCCGCCTCGATCTTCAATCCTTCGTGCAACGGAACGTCGTGCGCGCGCTTGACCGCGTCGCGCGCCAGGCGCAGCGCCGGCAGGCCGAAGCCGCTGAATCCGCGCGCGAACGAAATCGCGGCCTGGATCGGGTCGCCGTCGACAATGCGGTGTATGAGCCCGATGCGCAGCGCCTCCTCCGCTTCGACCGTGCGTCCGCACAATATCATTTCCAGGGCACGCGCTTCTCCCACCGCGCGCGGCAGCCGCTGCGTGCCGCCGTAACCCGGAATCAGCCCGAGCTTGATTTCCGGCAGCCCCATTTTCGCGGCCGGCACCGCGATGCGAAAGGTGCAGGCGAGCGCAAGCTCGAGCCCGCCACCGAAAGCGTAGCCGTTGATGGCCGCGACCGAAGACATGGGCAAGGTGTCGAGGCGGCCCAATACCGCCTGGCCGAATGCCGCGTCGCGCCTCTGTTCGCTGAGGCTGCGGCCGGTAAGTTCCTTGATGTCGGCGCCGGCGCAAAACGCCTTCGCTCCGGCGCCGGTGACGATCAGCGCGCGCGCATCGCTGCCGGCAACCTGGTCGAACGCCTGCGCCAGTTCGCACAACACGGCGGAGGACAATGCGTTCAGCGCTTCCTGCCGGTCCAGCGTGATCACTGCGAATTCATCCTGCCGCGTCAGGTGTACGCTCATGTTGGCCTCTAGGCTGGTTTGTTGGCGCCGCTCGCGCGGCAAGGGATGGGCTGGATGCGGCCATCGCGCGCCCAGGCGATGAGTTCGCGCTTCAAGGTCTTGCCCGAGGCGGTCATGGGAAATTCGGGCAGCACCAGGTAATACTCCGGCATGTCGTACTTGGACAGGCCGGCAGCATCCAGATGCGCAAGCATTTCCTGCACGCCGGGTCCAGACGGGGTCTTGGGGACCACCGCCAGGCAGACCCGCTCGCCCAGGCGCTCATCGGCGATCGGGAAGCAAACCGCCTTGGATACATCCGGATGGCGGTGGGCCAGATCCTCGATGCGCGCCGGGTAGATATTGTGGCCGCCGCGAATGATCAGATCCTTCTTGCGGCCAACCACCTGCAGGTTGCCGCGCTCGTCGAAGCGGCCGAGATCGCCGCTCATGAACCATCCGTGCGCGTTGAACGAAGACTCGGTCGCGCGCTGGTTGGCGAAATACCCCAGCGTCAGCAGTGCGCCGCGTCCGCCGATTTCCCCGATCTCGCCCGGCGCGACCTCCACATCGGGATCGTCCTGGCGCCAGAGCCGGATCTCATAGCCGCTGCAGGCGCGGCCGCAGGTCGCGACGATGGTCTCGGCGGCGTCGCCGGGCAGGGTGTACTGGTGCGAGCCGTTTTCGGTCATGCCGTACACGTTCTGCGGCGTGACCCCGATCGCAAGAAAGCTCGCCGCGAGATCACTGGGTATGGTCGAGCCGGCCATGTAGAACACCCTGACGCCGGCAAGCGCGTCGAAGCCGCGCCGGCGCATCTGCGCCAGAGCGTCGATCGCGTGGGTCGGGACTCCCATGACGTAGGTGGCGCCGGATTCGATCATCCAGTCGATGACATCCGAACCCCTGGGTACATCGTTCAATACCATTTCGAAGCCGGCAACCAGCGCCTGCGCCAGACCCACATTGGCGATATGGTGGGAGGCCGGACTCAGGCTGAGGAGCACCGTAGCGGCATCGTGCTTCCAGTCGCGCACCATGGCGCGCCCATTGGCAAGCAGCGTGTTGTCCGAGTGCATTACCCCCTTCGGTGCTCCGGTGGTGCCCGAGGTGAACGCAAGGTAGGTGACCTTGTCCGGATTAAGGTCCGGCGGCAGGCCAGTCGGCCGCTCGAGGCGCTGCGGCGGGAAGGCGTGGCCGCCGGTCGCGCCGCGCGGTGCGGCTTCGGCGCGCGATGCCAGACGGTATACGCGGCGCATGCCTGGAAGCCGCGCCGCCTCGGCGAATATGTCGCGCCGCCCGGCATCTGCGCCGTACTGGGACTGCGCCACCAACGCCGCGCACTCGATACGCTGGAGCAGTTCCAGCACCTCGCCAGTGGTGTAGTTCTGGTGCATCGAGGGATTGCAGACATAGCCGTTGCGCGAGCAGGCGAGCAGGGTGACGATCGCCTCCACCCGGCTCGGAACCCAGACCGAAACGCGTTGTCCGCGCTTCACGCCCGCGCGGTGCAGATCCTCCGCCACGCTATCCACCCAGGCGAGCAGATCACGCCAGTTGAGCCGGTGCACGGCGTCGCGCAGCGCAAACGCCGCGGGACGTGCGGCCGCATGCTCGCGCAGCAGCGAGTACAGGGTATGCTGCTGCCACAGGCCCTGTTCGTAGTACGCACGCGCCGTCTGCGGGTCGTGCAGCGTAAGGATCGTGTTCACCGTACGCCCTCGTCAAACAGCCTAATGCCCGAACTTATCCGCGTCCGGCTTGCGCCGCTCCCCAAACGCCTGCGACAGTTCCTTCGACTCGTCGCTGTCCAGATAGCCGCGCAGGAGCAGGTCGTGCGCCATGCGCGACAGCCCCGCCACCCCGCCATGGCGCGCATTGAATGCCGCCTTGACCGACGCCAATGCAAACGCGCCGCGTTCGGCGATTTCCAGCGCCATCGCGCGCGTGGCGGTCGCAAGCTCCGCGTCGGGCACGACCTTGTTGATCAGCCCCATCTGCAGGGCTTCGGCCGCGCTCATCTTCGGGTTGCGGTACCAGATTTCCTTGGCGCGCTTCTTGCCCACCAGGTCTTCCAGATACCAGGTGCCATACCCGGCGTCGAAGCTGCCCATCATCGGCCCCACCTGGCGGAACACCGCGCTCTCCCTGGCGATGGTGAGGTCGCACACCATCTGCAGCACATTGCCGCCGCCGACCGCGAAGCCGTTGACCGAGGCGATCACCGGTTTCTGCAGCCGGTCGATGCTCTCGTACATGTCCAGCGTCGGCAGCGTTCCGGCGTAAAGCGTGGTGTGCTCCATCCCCTCCTTGCGCCCGCCGATGCAGAAAAAGCGGTCGCCGGCGCCGGTGATCACGATCACCCTGGTGCGGGTCTCGCGCCGGATGTCGTTGATGCAGTCGCGTATCTCGTGGCACATGCGCGGCGTGAACATGTTGCCGTCGTCCGCGCGGTTGAGCGTGATGGTTCCCACCGGGCCGTCTTCGGCGTAAAGAATTTCCTGGTATTCCATGGTTCCCCCAGATAACTCGCGCCCGGCTGCGTGCGTACCCGCTTTCAGCGGCGGCACGAGAGCGGTTACTTTCGTTCCCGCTGTCAGGTTCCTATTCGAATGGATGCCTTACGACGATGGTCTCTTTGCGGTCCGGCCCGGTCGAGATCATATCCACCGGCACGCCGCAGATCTGTTCCAGCCGGGACAGATAAGCGCGCGCATTGGCCGGCAGCGCGTCGAGCCGCTTCACCCCGACCGTGCTCTCGGGCCACCCCGGCATCTCCTCGTAGATCGGCACCAGATCCTTGGAAGCATCGGCACCCGCCGGAAAAATGTCCAGGGTTGCGCCGCCGACCCGGTAACCGACGCCGAGTTTGATGCGCTCCAGGCCGTCGAGCACGTCGAGCTTGGTGATGCACAGTCCTGACACGCCGTTGATCTGAATCGAACGCTTGAGCACTGCGGCATCGAACCAGCCGCAGCGGCGCGGCCTGCCCGTGACCGAGCCGAATTCATTGCCCTTCTTGCGCAGCTGCTCGCCCACGGCGTCCTCGAGCTCGGTCGGAAACGGTCCGCTGCCGACGCGGGTCGAATAGGCCTTGGCGATGCCCAGCACATAATGCAGCATTTGCGGGCCCACTCCGGCGCCGCCGGCCGCGGCACCGGCCACACAACTGCTCGACGTGACGAACGGATAGGTGCCGTGGTCGATGTCGAGGAGCGAACCCTGCGCCCCCTCGAACAGCAGGTGTTTCCCCGCGGCCGCTGCGCGGTACAGCTCCGAGGACACGTCGGCCACCATCGGCGCCAGGCGCTGCGCAAATCCCAAGGCAATGTCGTGCGTCTGCTGGAAATCCACGGGCTGCGCCTTGAGATAATGCTGCAGCACGAAATTGTGGAAATCGAGCACTTCGCGCAGCTTTTCGGCAAAACGCTGCGGATTGAACAGGTCCTGCAGGCGGATGGCGCGCCGCGCCACCTTGTCCTCGTAGGCCGGACCGATACCGCGTCCCGTGGTGCCGATCTTGTCCGCGCCTTTGGCCGTTTCGCGTGCCTGGTCGATGGCCACGTGATACGGCAGGATCAGGGGACAGGCGCCAGAGATGCGCAGCCGGCTGGCGACCGTGACGCCGGCCGATTCGAGCTCGTCTATTTCCTGCAGCAGCGCCGAAGGAGACAGCACCACGCCGTTGCCGATGTAGCAGGCAACGCCTTCGCGCAGGATGCCCGAGGGAATCAGCCGCAGAATCGTCTTCCTGCCGTTGATTACCAGCGTATGGCCGGCGTTGTGTCCGCCCTGGAAACGCACCACGCCATCGGCATGGTCGGTGAGCCAGTCGACAACCTTGCCCTTGC
>JADGRR010000091.1 GCA_017880745.1 Burkholderiales bacterium | reverse complement strand
GCAATCCGGCAGCGCCGAGGCGGCCGGCGTTCCCGCGCAACGCGCGGCGGCCGGGATGCTGGCAAGCCGGTCGCACGCGCAAAGCGGCGGCAGCCTTTCTCTGCGAGCAAATGCTAGAACGGACGTCCCGGCTCCGTCCGTCCTCAGCGCGGCGGAGTGCTCACCCTGGCCGCAAGCGCCGAGCGGTTGTCCGGTGACACCGGTGCCGGTCCGATGGCGCCGATGTCGCCCGAGAGTTCGCCGCCTTCCTCGATCGATAGCTTGCCGTAGCGGATCTTGCCCGACACGTGCCCGGTGGCGAGGATCACAAGTTGCTTGCGCACCGTCAGTTCGCCGTCGAAGCGTCCGCGAATCTCGGCCGTGTCCACGGCAGCCTTGCCGACGAATTCACCGATCTCGGCGATCTGCAACACGCGGCTTTCCATCGCCGCCTCCACCCGGCCCTCGACGACCAACGTATTGCAATCGGTGATCTCGGCGCCTTTGAGCTTGATGTCCGGCCCGACGATGAGCTTGCTGACATTCTCCTCGGACTTGTTCGCCGGCTTGGCGCTTTGCGCCGCCTCGATCCGAGGCGGCTCCACCTTCGGCATCTCCGCCTTCGGCAACTCAGGCTTCGGCGGCTCCGCAACTGGCGGCGTCGGGCTCAGCGCCTCCTGCATGCGTCCATAAGGACTCGGTGACGGCGTGTAGCCGGGGCGCACGACGTCTTTTTTGCGAAAGTTTTCGAGCATATGCATATCCTCTCAAATGGGAAAACGGCTTGTGCGTGTGACGGCGCGCCGGTCCGGTTCAGACGATTGCGCCGCGCCGGACCGAAGATCCTCTGCAAGGCGCGTGCCAGGAACCGCAATTCAATGGAATCAGGCGATTGAAGCGATGAGGGCGCGCCGCGCCGTCGTCTTCAGGCGACATGCGCGAGCGGCTTGATTTCAACTCCATGAATGCACGTTCAATCCGGTGTCGCCGCGCGGCGACAGCCTGCAGCGAATCCGGCGCCTGCGCCGCCTTGTCGCCACAGTCGAAAAGGTGCATTCTGATGCGCAAAAATGTCGGCCCTCCGCAGGCCGTCCTTAGAAACGCCAGCGAAGAAACAAGAGAAGGTGCCATGGGAAATAGGTTGATCCGCGCCGCAGCCGCGCTGCTTGGCGCAAGCACTATGATGTTCGCTGAAACAGCGCGTGCGGACGAGATCAGGGTGATGGCTTCGAATGCGTTCAAGGAGGCCTACCTCGAACTCGTGCCGCAGTTCGAGCATGCGAGCAAGCATAAAGTCGTGACCAGCTTCGTCGGTTCGGCCGACATCATGCAACGCATGAAGGCCGGCGAGAGCACCGATCTCGTCATTCTTGCGGGGGACTCGGTCGACGAACTGATCAAACTCGGCAAGGTCGTACCCGGCAGCCGCGTCGATCTGGCCAAGTCGGGCGTGGGCGTGGCGGTGCGCGCGGGTGCGCCGAAACCCGACATCGGTTCGGGCGACGCGTTGCGGCGGGCGCTGCTCGCGGCAAAATCGATCGCCTATTCCAGCGGCCCGAGCGGCACCTATCTCGCCGGTCTGTTCCAGCGCATGGGCATCGCGGACGAGGTGAAGCCGAAGATCAGGCAAACTCCGCCCGGCGTGGCGGTGGGCGATCTGATCGCGCGCGGCGAGGCCGAGATCGGCTTCCAGCAGGTGAGCGAACTGCTCGCCATCAAGGGTATCGATTTTGTCGGACCGCTGCCGCCGGATACCCAGCACATTACGGTGTTCTCCGCCGGCCTCCACGTCAGCGCAAAGGAACCCGGCGCAGCCAAGGCACTGGTCCAATTCCTGACTTCGCCCGCCGCCGTCCCGGTGATAAAGAAGAAGGGGATGGAGTCGGGCTGACTGTCAGTTACCGCGCGATCCTGACCGAGACCTCGTCACATGCAGAAGAAATTGAGCTTGTTGCCATCGAGATCCCGAAAATACGCGGCATAGAAGGTGCCGCCGCGCAGTCCGGGCGGACCCTCGTCGCTTGCGCCGAGCTGCATTGCCTTCTTGTACAGCGCGTCGACCTGCTGCGGATTCTTCGCCGACAGCGCGACCATCACCCCGTTGCCAACCGTGGCGGGCTTGCCGTCGAAGGGCTTGGTAATGCCCAGGCCAGGCGCGTCGGACGCGTTCCCCCAGGCGATGAACCTGTCGTCTCCCATCACCCGCTTCGCGCCGATTTCGGCGAGCAGCGCATCGTAGAATTTCGCCGCACGCGGCAAGTCGTTGGTACCCAGCGTCACATATCCGATCATCGCAATGCTCCCGTGTGTGATTCCCGGCGCAGATTTTTCGCGTTGCCTGCGCATTCGCCCAGGATGACAAGAACATCCGGGGCGGCCAGGGCCGCCCCGGGATTCGTGAACACATTCGAGGCCAAACGATACCGCAGCAGGGGTCGAATGGGAAGACGGGGCGTGCGCCGTCGCGCTCCTGCCCGGACAGAGTATTATTGACGCCGCACGAGTACAGGTGAATCGCAGCATGTTTCCGTTGATCGAAATTTCCGGCTCCGCGCGCGAGCGCGGGCAACAGCACGGCCTGCAGGCGAAGGCGCGCATCGAGCGCTCGATCGCCACCTACGTGCGCCTGTTCGCCTACTGCGGCATCGGCTGGCAGCGTGCACAGCGGCTCGGCGCCGGTTATCGCGACGTGATCGGCGATCTGGATCCCGCACTGCTGGCCGAGATCGAAGGCATCGCCGCAGGCGCCGGCCGGCATGTCGATGAAATCCTCGCGCTCAACGCGCGCACCGAGATCCTGCCGCCGAGCTACCCGGGGGAGCCGCATCCGGATCAACGCAAGATCGCCGCCGCCAACGCGAAACAAGGCGCGCCGGACTGGGGAGAATGCACCGCCGTCGCGGTGAAGCCGGCGCAGAGCACGACCGGGACGACACTCCTGGCGCAGAACTGGGACTGGCTCGGCGCGCAGCGCGCCGCGCTGGTGCTGCTGCGCGTGCGCAATGCCGACGGCGCCGCCTGCCTCACGCTGACCGAGGCGGGCATGCTCGCCAAGATCGGCCTCAACAGCCGCGGCTTCGGCGTCTGCCTCAACATCCTGCGCTCGACCGACGACGGCAGACATCCCGGCGTGCCGGTGCACGTGCTGCTGCGCGCGCTGCTCGAACGCGACGGCGTGGCCGACGCGGTGGCGTTTGCATCCAAGCTCTCCTTCGGCGCCTCGTCCAACGTGCTTTGCGCCGATGCCGGCGGCGACACCGCGGCGCTGGAGTTCTCGCCGCGCGGCCTGGAGGTGGTGCGCGGCGCGGACGCGGCGCTGTGCCACACCAACCATTTCCTCGCCCCGGCTGCGGCGAGGCACCAGGCTTCGCTCGCGCCCAGCCTGTCGACCGTGCCGCGCCTTGCGCGCATCACCGCGCTCACGGGCGCGCATCAGGGCAAATTCTCGCCCGCCGACTTGCAGCGGATGCTGCGCGACGAATGCGACGGCTACCTGTCGATCTGCCGCAGTCCGGACCCGTCGCTCGCACCCGAGGCCTGCATCGAAACCGTGGCTTCGGTGGTGATGGACCTGGGCGAGCGCGTGATGCACATCGCGCCGGACCTGCCGTCGCGGGTCGACTATGTGCCGGTAGCGCTCGGCGAGGCCGTCCCGGCGTAGGGCCGCGCTCGCCTAGGCCGGCGAGAGAATGTGGATCAGCCGGCTTGCGATCATGTCCTTCGTCTTCGCCGCATACGCCGCCATGTGCGGTGCGGCCGCATGCGCCTTCAACGCGTCCATGCTTTCCCATTTCTCGAGCGCGAGAAATGTATCCGGGCCGTACTTCGTTTGAAACTTGGGACCATCCTCGAAATCGACGGCGGCGCCGTACTCGATGCAGCCCTGTTCGGCTTTGACCGCGGGGACATTGGCATGGAACGCCTGCAATATCGCGGCGCGCATGCCGGGCTTGGCGGTGATGACGGCAACGACGTGAATCATGTTTCTTGCTCCTTGTCTGGACTGCCTGGTTGACGATCGCGCATTGAAACCGAAGCGCCGGAGTGAGCCGACGCCTGCCGCTTCCAGCCGCAATCAATAATTTGCGTATAGCTTCTTCTCGTACACGGTCGTAATTTGCGTGCCGTCCCAGACATAGCCGAAGTGCGGGCCCTGAATACAGTTCGACAAGGCGGGCGGCCGAAATACGCCGGCACATTCTCCGCCGGCATGGCGCACGCTGTCGAATGCGATGCCGTAGGAATTCATGGCTTTGAGCGCACGACCCAGCGTTTGACCGGCGGCGTAGCTATCCCGGTCATAAACATCGGTGAGGTCAGCGCGACCGCGAATGTCGTGCAGTTCGCCGTCAAGGTCGGCGAGATAGGTGCGCATGTCTATCTCCAGCGGATCCTCCCTGGTCATCGCGAGAAATCGCGCCCGGTGATAGCGGGTCTCGGCAATTGCGGTATCGAGCGAGCGCCCGGCGTAATACACCCCGTAAGTCCCATCGCTGAAGCGGCTGCCTTCCGGATTCAAGTGGGCAAACGCCGCCATGATCGGTGTCGTCCCCGGGCCCGAAACCCGGTCTCCGGGGGGAACGATTGAGATGTCTCCTGCTTCCTGCCGCAAGCGCGGGTTGGTCAGATTCTCGACCGCGAACACGGCGTCGAGATCTGCCGGATTGGCGACGCGATCGTAGACGCCGATCGGCGGGAAGTGACTGGGGACGAGCCGATAGCACGGTTTCCAAACTACTTTGGAAACGCCCCGAAGGTCTCGATCCCCCTTGAGGGGAAAGTCCCCTTGGGGGACGACGGGCGTCACGCCCACCCGCCGCGTTGTGCGTCCAGGTACTGGCGCACGATGTAGAGATCCGCAACCTGGCCCGAAAGCATGCGCTCGAGCGCGCTGCGTCCCCCGAACAGCGGCGCCGCGTTCGGTTTTCTGAGCCAGGCGTCCGCCGCAGCGGGTCTGGGCAGCAACACCTGGAGCGCGGAGTAGATCCCGAAAATGTACGACAGTCGTTCCAGTGTGTCCCGAGAAAGCACCACGTTTTCCGCCTGTTTCCAGCGATAAAACGTGGATTTCGGAGGGCTGCCAAGAAGTTTTATCTGCTCCTTATTGCCAAGCCCCCAGGCAGCCAGGATTCGACATACCGTGCGTAACGCCGGCGCAGAAACTTCTCTGGGATCAACAGGAACTGTGGCTTGCAGCGCGGTGGTTTTCATGGCTTATTGTCCAATAATAGACTTATAAGCTATAATAGTCCCAATCGGGATTTTTTTCCAGCTATTTGCGCGATCAGCAACTCTGGCCAGCAACCGCTTCCGGGCACTCCAGATTTGCTGCTCCCGTCGCGTGTGCATTTGGTTAAACTGACGCAGAACCTGCAAGCTCTGCTTCGACAGCGCCCTTGCCCAAGCGTGAGCGCGATGGAGTCCGCCGTGCCAATGAACGAACCCACCCTGCAACTGGACCAACAGGCTGATGGCCGGGCGTTTCGGGTGAGCCTCGGAAGCGATCTGGCAATTGCGCTCCCCGAGAACCCAACCACCGGTTACCGCTGGTACCTCGGCGACAGCGGTCCCGCTTTCGCGCTGACGCAGGACCGCTTCGATGCGCCGGTCGGCCCCCCCGGGAAGGGCGGCAGCCGCCACTGGACATTCCGAGCGGCGCAGGCGGGCAAAGCGGAAATACGGGCGGTGTACCGCCGGTCCTGGGAGTCCGAAGGCGCGCAGTCGCGCAGCTTCCGCATTGTTGTGACCGTCCTCCCCAAGTGAACGAGGTGCCGCGGAGCACCCGGCCTGCGCGGCGGGCACCCCGGCGCAAGCGTGTGCCCGGCTACGCCGACACCAGGCGGATGGTCCAGAGGTCGTCGGAGAGGTTGTCGTCGGTGAGGTAGGCATAGGGCATGGTGAAATAGCCCTGCATACCCCAGCCCTTGCCCCAGGAATTGCGCACGATGAAGCGCTGCGAGGCGTCGTCATAACCTACTGCCAGTACGGCATGGCCGCCGAGCAACTTCTCACTCGGTGAGGGCATCGGCATCTTGCCGGTCCTGGCCACCGCGGCGCTCTCGAAGCTCTCGTACACCGTGAAGCCGAACACGATCGGAAAGCCCGACGCCAGGCATCCCTTGAGTTGTGACAGCGCCTGCACCACCCGTTGGTAGCTCACTGCCTTGTATTTGAGAGCGTCCTTGTAGCACTTGGGGAGGGGTTTGACTGTAAACTTTTCGACGTCGTACGGCCATTCTTTCTCAGGGCAGTCGCCGTTGTGCGCGACGGTCTTGATCCCGTCGCGGATCTGGGCGCCGCTGTCCGAGTTCACCGTACCCTCGATGACGCGCTCGCAATAGTAAATGAACAGGCGCGAGGGAACGAAATTCGGCTTGCGCTTCTGCTTCATCCGGTTGAACTGGATGGCGGCGCCGATCGCATTGGCAGTGCAGCTTCCGAGTTGTCCCTGATCGTAGACCGGCGGACACTTTGAGCGCAGGTCCACCTTTGCCGGAAGCTTCGCCAGATTCACCACCGGGGCAGCGTACAGGTGGTCGCGGTGGTCGGGCAGATCCGGAATCCACCCGTAGCGTTTGATCTGTTGAATCCTGAGAGCCATGCATCCTCCTTACACTGGTTAAGGCGACCGCAGCACGCGGTGCCCGGAACGGAATCCTGCATGCGCGCCTGCAAAGCGCATGCAGGAACCAACATGGTACGCGCAAAGTGCCAGTACGGCGTGCGCTTGATCGGCTCCGATCCGGCGCTCGAAGTGGAGCGGCAGGCAGGCGGCGATGGCGTCGTCTATGCTTGGCCGGCGCTTGATACAATACGCCGCTCGGCAGCGAACGGCGCTGCCGTAGTTTGGCGCGCAAGGTGATGATCGGTGCGCTGCGTGCGTGAGCCGCGCGTACCCGTCCTCGAGCGGCCAGCCGGGAATCAATCAATTGAAAGTAAAGCCCGCGGACCATCTGTGTTGAATGTAATAAGAACGAGCGTCGCGCTGACAGCCGCATTGACTCTGACAAGCTGCGCCGTCGGGCCTGACTTCAAGTCACCCGACGCGCCGGCCGCAGCCAATGGCGGCACTTACACACCCTCACCGATGCCGCAACAGACCGTTGCAGCACCTGGCGCAGCGGGTGCGGCGCAGAGGTTTTCCCCGGGACAGGATATTCCGGCGCAGTGGTGGCTGGTTTTTCACTCCGACGCGCTCGATCGTTTGATACGCGCGTCGCTGACCCGGAGTCCGAACCTGGCTGCGGCCCAGGCAGCACTGCGCCAGGCGCAGGAAACGCTGAACGCGCAGACCGGCACCCTGCTGTACCCGAACGTGGGCGGGCAATTGGGTGTTACGCGCGAAACCGTTCCGCTGGGCTCGGCGGTCGCACCCGGAGGCAGCCTGTTCACTTTGTACAATGCCTCGGTCAACGTGTCTTACACGCTGGACGTGTTCGGCGCATCGCGGCGGGAGCTAGAGGGCTTGCGCGCGGCAGTCGGCTATCAGCGTTTCCAGGTGGAGGCGGCGTATCTGGCGCTGACCTCCAATCTGGTCACTACCGCAATCAGGGAAGCCTCTTTGCGCGCGCAGCTCCAGGCGACGCGCGAGGTACTCGCTGCACAGGAGCGGCAGTTGGCCATCATCGAGAAGCAGTTCGCCGCAGGCGCGATTGCGCGATCTACCGTGCTGGTTCAGCGCACCCAGGTGGCGCAAACGCGCGCCACCCTGCCACCGCTGGAAAAGTCTCTTGCCCAGACGCGCCATCAACTGTCGGTTTATGCCGGCAAGCTGCCCAGCGAATCGGGCATGCCCGAGTTTCAACTCGATTCCCTGCAGCTGCCGCAGGATCTTCCGCTCACGTTGCCGTCCTCCCTGGTGCGCCAGCGGCCCGACATTCAAGCCAGCGAAGCGCTGTTGCATGAAGCCAGCGCGCAGGTTGGCGTTGCGACAGCCAACCTGTATCCGCAGATCACCCTTAGCGGCAGCGCCGGCTCGGCCGCATTGGAGGCCGGCAAGCTGTTCGGCCCCGGCAGCGGCATCTGGAGCGTTGGGGCCGGGTTGCTGCAGCCGATTTTCAACGGCGGTGCTTTGACCGCCAGGCGCCGCGCTGCGATTGCGGCCTACGACCAGGCGGCAGCGCAGTACCGGGCGACCGTCCTGACGGCATTTCAGAACGTCGCCGATGCCTTGCGCGCGCTGGAGTTGGATGCCTCGGCGCTCGCGGCGCAGGCCGATGCCGAATCGCTGGCGCGCGAGTCGCTCGACCTTGCGACGCGGCAATACCAGCTGGGCGCGGTGAGCTATCTGGCCCTGCTCGATGCGCAGCGCTCCTACCAGCAGGCGCGCGTCGGCCTGGTGCAGGCGCAGGCTGCGCGCTATGCCGATACCGCGGCGCTGTTTCAGGCGCTCGGTGGCGGCTGGTGGAACCGCGAACCCCTGGCCGATATATCGGGAACCAATCATGACTAAACGTATGCTCATCATGCTCGCGTGCGTCCTTGCGCTGGTCGCTGTGCTCGCGCTTGGCTTCTATCTCCACATCCGGCAGGTGATCGCCAATTCCCCCAAGCCGGCCCCGCAGACCATCTCGACGGTCAAGGTCGAGGCGCTCGAATGGCAGCCGGAGCTGTCCGCGGTGGGAACGCTCTCCGCGGTTCGCGGCGTCGATATCAGCTCCGAAATTGTCGGCCTGGTGCGCGAGGTCAAGTTCAAGTCCGGGCAGGAGGTGAAGGCGGGAGACGTGCTGATTCAGCTCAACGCCGATTCGGATATTGCGCAGTTGCGCTCGTTCGAGGCGGCGGCCGAACTGGCGGCGGTCGTTCTGGAGCGCGACAAGGTGCAGCTCGAAGCACAGGCGGTCAGCCAGGCCCAGGTCGACAGCGACACGGCGGATCTGAAAAGCAGGCGCGCGCTGGCGGCACAGCAGGCGGCAACGGTGGCGAAGAAAACCATCCGCGCGCCGTTCTCCGGCAAGCTTGGAATTACCACGGTCAATCCCGGGCAGTTTCTCAATCCCGGCGACAGGATCGTGACGCTGCAGACCATCGACCCCATTTACATCGACTTCTATCTGCCGCAGAAGCAGATCGCGGGCCTCTCGGTCGGAATGGTGGTGAACGT
>JADGRR010000090.1 GCA_017880745.1 Burkholderiales bacterium | reverse complement strand
TAGATACGTCGCGCTGGTGGTATTGATGGTCGCGGTGGTGCCGTAACTGAGGCAGCCGATTTGCGGCGCGAGGCAGCCGGCGCCTATGACTTCGCAGGCCTTGTCGGCGGCGGCGGCGAGCAGCGGCGTGCCCGCCCGTATGCCGGTGGCAGCCGCAGCGTCGGCAGTGATCTCGCCGATCACGGCCCCGGGCGCTGCCAGTTCCGGCAGCATCCCGCGCTCGAGCGCCAACGCCTGCCATTTCCAGTCGCTTTGAGTGGCCCATCTAAGCCGCTTGTAGTCGAAAGGCACATAGGCAACCTGTGAACCGGCCGAATCGACGAAGCGGCCGCACAGCCGGTAATTCAGGTAGCCGGAGAGCAACAGGAATTTGTCGGTCAGCCTCCATATGTCCGGCTGGTTGACCTTGATCCAGTTTATTTCCGCTTCGCCGCGGAAAAAATCAATCGTGCCGTCCACCCGCGCCAGCTTGAATGCCAAAGTCCACCACGCGCTGATAGGCGGCACAGTGTCAGTGCGCCGCTGATCGAGCCAGGTGATCGCCGGGCGCAGCGGCTTGCCCTGCTTGTCCAGATTGATCACCGTTCCGCGTTGGGTGGTGACGGCGACACCCCGGACGGCGCTGTTCGCAATCCCGCTATGCGCCCACAGCCGTTGGCACGCAACGCACACGGCCTGCCAATAGTCCTCGGGATCATGCTCGGCCCAACCCGGGTGCTCGGAAAAATAAGCTTCCAGATGCACTTGCGCTTTGGCGACAATATTGCCGTGCAGGTCGAACAACAGCGCGCGCACGCTTTGCGTGCCGTTGTCGATCGACAGGATATAGTCGCCGGACATGCAGTATCCTGACAGGAAAACCGGATTGCCGCTGTTAGATTGGCGGACGTTTCAGAATAACTGAAACGGCCTCTGATTCAGGGGAGCATGAGGGGGCCAAGGAAGCGGTGGGACTCTTCCTTTCCCACCTGGATTCCCTCATTTTGTAATTGGTCTTGGCGCGGCCGCGCCACCTGCGCGCCAGTCCGGTATGGTTTCGCGCGGCGGCAGGCTGTAGTGCCGGCGCCACAAGGCCAGATATGCGGCTTCCTCCGCTAGCCAGCGTTGATCGTCCCAGCCAAGTTCCGCCTGGCAGATTGCGCGGATGCGCAGCAGGAGTTCTGCGCCGCCCAGACGCAGTTGCAGGCCGAGACGGGTGCGGCGCAGCAGCAGATCTTCCAGGTGCGTCACCGCCTCGGCGCGCGCCGCCCAGCGCAATTCGGCCCACAGGGTTTCGCTGCCGGCGATGGTCTCGAGCTCGCCGCCGCATGCTGCCGCCAGCAATTCGGCCGCGTGCATGCCGTAACGGCCCTGCAGCCTCTGCGCCTGCGCTGCCGTCAGCGCTCGGTTCGCCGGCAGCGGCTCGGGTTGCCGGAAAGTTCGCGAAGCGTGCGGGCGCCGGTGCTGGCGCGGCAACAGCGGCTCGCAATGCGCGAGCGCATCCAGCGCGATCAGGCGGAACGTGGTCAGCTTGCCGCCGGTGACGGTCAACAAGCCGTGTTCCAGCCAGACGGCGTGGTCGCGTGCCTCCCTGGATGGATCCGCCTTGCCGCTATCGATCACCGGGCGCACGCCGGCGAACGTGGCGATGATGTCGTCCAGGCCGAGACGGAGTTCCGGAAACTGGAATTCAAGCGCCTGCATCAGGTAGGCGACTTCATCGGGCGTGATCGATGCTTCCACCTTCATGCCGGTGCCGTGATCGACATCGGTAGTGCCGACCAGCGTCACGCCTTCCCACGGAAACGCAAATACCGGCCGGCCGTCGCGCGGATGCATCAGGCTCACTGCCTGCGCCACCGGCAGGCGCCAGGCCGGCAGCAGCAGATGACTGCCGCGCAAAGGGCGAAGCTTGGGTCCGGCCGCGGCATTCTGCCGCAGATCATCGGCCCAGGCGCCGGTGGCGCTGACGACCACTTTGGCTTTGATCGTATAGATCGCGCCGCTCAGCGCATCGAGCAGTTCCACCCCGTCCGCATTACCCCCGGTGCGCAGCACCTGCGTCGCCGCCAGGTAATTGACTGCGACGCCGCCGGCTGCGAGCGCTTCCTGCAGCACGCGCAGCACCAGCCGCGCATCGTCGGTCTTGGCATCACCGTAGCACATGCCGCCTTTCAGCCCGGCGCGCTCGATGTGCGGCGCCAGCAGCAGAAACTCATCCGCCGGGTAGTAGCGGCGCGAGCGCTGCCCGGCCATCCAGTCGTATAGCGTCAGCCCGAGCGAGAACAGCCAGCGCCCCGGCTTGCGCCCGCGGTAATCGGCGAAAGCGAAACTCTGCGGCTCAACCAGGCCGGCAGCTTCGCGCAGCAGGTTTTTTCGCTCCTGCACCGATGCGCGCGTAAGAAGCAGCTTGCCTTCCTTCAGATAACGCAGTCCGCCATGCACGAGTTTGGACGAACGGCTGGAGGTGCCCCAGGCGAAATCGCGCTGCTCCACCAGCAATACGCGCAGGCCCTGGCGCGCCGCTTCGAGCAGGATGCCCGCGCCGGTGATGCCGCCGCCGATGGTGACGATATCCCAATCGCCGGCCAGGATGGCCGGCAGTTGCTCGCGCCAGTTCCTCCGCCACATGGCGTTCAAATTTCGGGCGGCAGGAGCTTGCCCGGATTCATCATGCCGTGCGGATCGAAATGACGGAATAGCGCTCGCATCGCGCCGATGCCGAGTTCGCCTTTTTCCGCAGCCAGATAGGGCGCGTGATCGGTGCCTACGCCATGCTGATGGCTGATGCTGCCGCGGTTGGCCACGATCGCCGCGCACACCGCGGCTTTCAGCGCACGCCAGCGCGCAAGGTCCGCGTCGTAGTCGCCCGAGAGCCGCCAGACAAAGGTACCGTAGACGCTCGCCCCCTGCGCATACAGGTGCGACAGATGGGTATAGGTGTGCAGCCGCTCGCCGCCCGCGGCCAATGCGTCTGTCGCCGCCTGTTCGATCGCCTGCATCATGGCGCCGACCCGCGGCCAGTCGACGGCGGTCTCGGCGGTATCCACCGCGTAGCCGTTCTGCCACAGCGCATTGCGCAGATAGACGCCGCGAAAACGATTCTGTTTCCATTTCTCTCCCAGCGCGCGCCCGACATGGATGCCATGCCCGGCGCGCGCGATGACCAGCGCCTGCCTGAGCGCGCCGGCGACGCCAGAACGCCGGCCGGATGCGCCCAGCAGCAGCAGGCATTTGCCATCCTTGCAACCGCGCCAGGCGAGGTAACCTTGCAGCAGCCCGACCAGCGTCTTGTGACCGGCCAAAGTCAGCGTGGTCAGCGTTTCGGTCGCGCTGGACAGGCGCAGCAGCGACAACGGCAACCGGGCCTGCGCGATCGCGCGCACCGCGTTTTCCGCCCGGGCCCAATCGGGGAAAAACACCGCATGAAACGATTCGCTCTCCGGCAGCGGCGTGACGCGCACGCTGGCTTCGGTCAGTATGCCGAGGCGGCCTTCGGAGCCCAGCACCATTTCACGCAGATCGATTCCGGCCGCCGACGCCGGAAAAGTCGGAATGACCAGCGTGCCGCTGGGCGTTTCGATCCGACCCCCGGCGAACAGTTGCTCGATACGGCCGTAACGCAGCGATTGCTGGCCGGAGGAGCGCGTGGCGATCCAGCCGCCCAGCGTCGAATACTCGAACGACTGGGGAAAATGACCGAGGGTGTAACCCTGCGCGCGCAACTGCGCCTCCAGATCCGGACCGGCGATGCCGGCGCCGAAACGCGCCAGCTGCGCCTCGCGGTCGAGCTCCATGAACGGCGTCAACCGCGCGAGGCTGATGGTCAGCACCGGCTTGCCGCCGGCGAGCGCCGTCAGTTGGCCGGCCACGCTGGTGCCGCCGCCGTAGGCAATGACTGCCGCGGCGCAGCCCCGGGCGTAATCGAGCAACTCGCGCACCTGCTCGCCGCTTTCCGGATAGGCAACGCCATCGGGCACGACGTCTATTCTGCCGTAGCGCAGCTTCAGCCAGTCGGGCAGGCTTTGGCCGAGCCCGCAGCGCAGTCGCGTCTCCGGCGCGGTGTCTATCAAGCGGTGCGCTTGCAGCCGGCTGGGCGCAATGTTGCGGCAGGCCTCGGCCAGCGTCGCATCCTGGAACGGCCTGGACTGGCCGATGCGCTGCTGCAGAAACGCCAGCGCCTCCGCGTTCAGCGCGAGTTCAATACTGTCGTCGCCCCATCCGTTCCAGCGTCGCACCTGGTGTCCTGCCATGCTATCGGGATTGATATACTGCGGCGGTCGTCGCCGGTCCCCGGACCGCCATCTGACTCTGGATGGTACCTTACCTGAAAGGTCCTATCAGCATGAGCGAAACAGCCGCAGAACCGACCCTGCGTTTGGCTCGACAAGTCCTGCAAGGAGGACCTATGCCCGTGACGCACCCGCGCGAACTTTCGCTGTCTGCCGCCGATGGCACGCCGCTGTTCGTTGCCGATTGGCCGACCGCTTCTGCCGCCGCCGCGGGCGGTGGCATCGTGTTGATGCATGGACTCGGGGAGCATTGCGGCCGCTATGCGCATGTGGCGCGCTTCTTCAACGATTGCGGCTTCTCGGTGCGCGCCTACGATCAGCGCGGACACGGACGCTCGGGCGGCGCGCGCGGCGACGTGCCCGATGGCGACACGCTCGTGCAGGACGCGAAAACCGTGATCGACGACTTCGCGCAAAATCTGTCCGCACCGCCGCTGCTGCTCGGCCACAGCATGGGGGGCTTGTTCGCAGCTTGCTACGCAACGCGTGCGCTGTCGCCGCTGCGCGGCCTGATCCTGTCCTCGCCCGCGTTGCGCATCAGGCTGGGGCGCGCGCAAAAACTGCTGCTGCGGGTTCTCGGCGCCATCGCGCCGGGATTCGGTATACCGAACGGACTCGAATCCCGCTACCTGTCGCACCGGCAGGAAGTGGTCGATGCTTACGACAGCGACCCGCTGGTCCATCCGAAGATCAGCACGCGCCTGCTGCGCGCCATGCTCGATGCGATCGAGTTTGCCTCGGCCCATGCGTCCACGCTTAGCGTCAAGACCCTGCTCGTTGTGGCCGGCGATGATCACCTGGTGGATGCAGCCGGCAGCGAGGCCTTCTTCAGTAGACTGGGGCCGGGCGTCGGCACAATGCACACGTACCCGGGCTTCTACCATGAGATATTCAACGAGGTCGAAGCCGGCCGCGTATTCGAGGATATCCGCGCCTGGCTGGGCGAACTGCCGGCCTCCGAACGCGACCGGATTCAGGCCTGAGCGACCAGACCTAAGCTTTGACCGTCCGGTTTTCGGCGTGATGCTCCGCCGCCGTTTCCATGCCGTCGTCACGTGTGGCGCGACAATTGCATGCGACACAATTGCATGCGTCTCGCAACACAACAGGGATCAGGGCATGGCGCCCAATGTATATTTTTGTACTTTATTTTTAATGGGTTGCATTGCAAAACTGGCAACCCGTTGAAGCTGGTGAATTACCGCGGACGTGCCGGAGTTTCAACAAGTCTTTGTCAAGAGCTCGACAAAACGGAAGCCATGCCGGTCGAAGGCAGAGTTCCGCGATGTGCGCTGTTGGCCGAAGATCGAATTCTGGCGGTATAAGCGATCTACCGAAAGTCCGGGCGTGCGCTCCGGTAGCGTGTGCATCGAGAATTTGGCGGCAAGGAGTGTCATGACTCACCTGTTGATCGTCGAGCGCCAGGAGGAGAACCGCAATCGCCTCAAGATGCTGCTGGAAGCGAGCGGGTGACGGCTGCAGGCGACGGGCCGGAGGCGCCGGCCGCCGGCTTGTGATTTTCTGTAATCAGGGAGGAATACGAAATGGCAACGCTGCAACATGGATACTTGCTTTGGGTTAAGACGTACGCCGATGCCGAATCACGGTCAAAGTCGTTTCATGCCACGATAGAAGAGGCAAGAAACGCAGCAACCCAATATTTTTCAAGTCGCGCAGAACTCAAAATCACCAGAACTGGTGATGGCACATGCCACACATGGATGTTTGACTATGACACTCAAGAATGGGAGGCGAAATCAAGAAGAGTATCGGCCTTCTAGTTAGGTAATTGAAATGCAAGAGCGCGCTGACATTCGGCGTTTCTTTTTTGGTTCTGTATGACCTGATCGGCATTATCGGAAAAAGCCATCCTGGCTCAGGTAGCCCTTGATCGCGTCCCACGCCCGGCGCGATGCACGCTAGGATACGGGGACGCGCATACCCGGGACCCGCACGACGTGAATGCCGCCAACGACACCCACTCCAAGACGATCGGCTACATCCTCTGGATCTTCGGCTTCACCGGCTCGCACCGCTTCTACTACGGCAGGCCGGTTACCGGAACGATCTGGTTCTTCACCCTGGGCCTGCTCGGCATCGGCTGGCTGATCGACCTCTTCCTCATCCCCGGCATGGACCGCGAAGCCGACTTGCGCTACCGCGCCGGCCGCGTCAACTACACCGTCGCGTGGGTGCTGCTCACTTTCCTGGGCCTCTTGGGCGTGCACCGCTTCTATCTGGGCAAGTGGATCACGGGGCTCATCTACCTGCTTACGGCGGGCTTGCTCGGGATTGGGTACCTGTACGATTTCTGGACGCTGAACGACCAGATTACCGTGGTAAACGCGTCGGAGTAGCTTGCGATTCCTGCATTTTCTTATGGTGCCGAAAACGACAATCTAATACATATAAGGCCATGAATTAACAACTGGCGTGGCGTTCAGCAAGAGAGATCTGTTATCCAATTTGGCAAATGCCCTTGTGATTTTTGAATTCCAGTTTGCGCAGAAATGAAGTAATCGGTGGGTTGCCGGTGATGCGTTCTGCGTTCGAGCCGCTCAGGACTTCGCACCGAAATTCAGATTCTCACCAGGCGCGCCCGTTGCCGGCGCTGCCGCTGGCGCCGCCCCCGGCACCCTCGCCGCCGCCCGCATCGCCGCCGGCGAAAGATTCGACCCCGGCTCTGCGGACGCGCCGGGCGGAGCACCATGCGAAGCAAACGCCGCCTCCAGATCCTGCTGGATCTGCGCCACGTCGAACGCAGCCCGCCCCTGCATGCGCAGCAGGATGCGCGCGGGCAGGTCCTGGATGCGCGGCACGGCGGCGCGCACGTTGGCGGCGGTGGTGAGGATCGGCACGGCGTGATTGTTCCTGAATCCGGGATTCGAGCGCTCGACTGCGTCGATTATGGCGGCCTGGGCTTTGGCGATGCCCATGAGGAGTTCAGCGAGTTGGGTGTTGTCCATGGCGGGTTCCTCTTATTTCATGCGGCGGGTCGGCGTGGGATTGACGGCCTGCGTGTGTGCGTAAGGATACAGCAGGAGCCGGGGCGGGTCAGCAGGCCGAACGGCCGGGGACGCAGCCGATCGGGCGCAGATTGCCAGGAGAAGCACGTGGATAAAGACTCTCCGGCCGCGGGCTGCTCCAAAAAAAGGCGGCCAAGGCCGCCTTTTTTCAGTCGCGAGCAAGCTCGCTCCTACAACTTTTCTTGCCTGGCCACCGCTAGGGGATTGCTGCCCTACAGGAGCAGCTTACTTGCGCTGGCGCAGTTTGCGGATGGCGGCGATCTGGGCCGCGGCTTCGGCGAGTTCGGACATCGCCTTGGCGTATTCCATTTTGCCAGTCCGGTCCTGCAGGTTTTCCTGCGCGCGCTTGTGCGCTTCCGTCGCCTTGGCTTCGTCCAGATCGTGACCGCGGATGGCGGTGTCGGCGAGCACGGTGATCAGGTTCGGCTGCACTTCGAGGATGCCGCCGGCGACGAAGATCAACTCTTCGTCGCCGCCGCTTGCGGGCTTTATGCGCACAGTGCCCGGCTTGATGCGCGTGATCAGCGGAGTGTGCTTGGGGTAAATGCCCAGCTCGCCCTCTTCGCCGGGCAGCACCACGAACTCCGCTTCGCCGGAGTAGATGGATTCCTCGGCGCTGACGACGTCTACGTGAATTGTGTGTGCCATATGACTTAGAACCTCTTTTCCCCGACCCCGGGCTAGCCCGGGGTCGTCTCTTTTTACTGCAGCGTCTTCGCCTTCTCGATTGCTTCCTCGATGCCGCCCACCATGTAGAACGCCTGCTCCGGCAGGTGGTCGTAATCGCCGGCGACGATGCCCTTGAAGCCCTTGATGGTTTCTTTCAGCGGCACGTACTTGCCTTCCTGGCCGGTGAAATTCTTGGCCACGTCGAACGGCTGCGACAGGAAGCGCTGGATCTTGCGCGCCCGCGCCACCGCCAGCTTGTCTTCGGGCGAGAGCTCGTCCATGCCCAGAATGGCGATGATGTCGCGCAGCTCCTTGTAGCGCTGCAGCGTCTGCTGCACCGCGCGCGCGGTGGTGTAATGCTCTTCGCCCACCACGTGCGGGTCCATCTGGCGCGAGGTCGAGTCGAGCGGGTCCACTGCGGGGTAGATGCCGAGCGAGGCGATGTCGCGCGACAGCACCACGGTCGAGTCGAGGTGGCCGAAGGTGGTCGCAGGCGAAGGGTCGGTCAGGTCGTCCGCGGGCACGTACACCGCCTGGATCGAGGTGATCGAGCCTTTCTTGGTCGAGGTGATGCGCTCCTGCAGGCGACCCATCTCCTCGGCGAGCGTCGGCTGGTAGCCCACCGCGGAAGGCATGCGGCCCAGCAACGCCGAGACTTCCGTGCCGGCGAGCGTGAAGCGGTAGATGTTGTCGACGAAGAAGAGGATGTCGCGGCCTTCGTCGCGGAAGCGCTCGGCCATGGTGAGGCCCGTGAGCGCCACGCGCAGGCGGTTGCCTGGGGGCTCGTTCATCTGGCCGAACACCATCGCCACCTTCGACTGCGAAAGGTCTTCCTGCACGATCACCTTGGCGTCCGACATCTCGTGGTAGAAGTCGTTGCCCTCGCGGGTGCGCTCGCCCACGCCGGCGAATACCGACAGGCCCGAGTGCTGCTTTGCGATGTTATTGATGAGCTCAAGCATGTTCACGGTCTTGCCCACGCCCGCGCCGCCGAACAGGCCCACCTTTCCGCCCTTGGCGAACGGCGCCACCAGGTCGATCACCTTGATGCCCGTCTCGAGGAGCTCCACGGAAGGCGAGAGCTCGTCGAACTTCGGCGCCGCCGCGTGGATCGAGCGGCGCTCGTCGGCATTGACCGGGCCGCGCT
>JADGRR010000089.1 GCA_017880745.1 Burkholderiales bacterium | reverse complement strand
ATCAAGAACCGCCGCGGGCAATCCGGCTTATGGGGCTATGCCATTTCCGGCGATTTGCCGATCGTGCTGCTGCAGATTGGCGACCTGGCGAATATCGATCTGGTACGCCAACTGGTGCAGGCCCACGCCTACTGGCGCTTGAAGGGACTCACCGTGGACCTGGTGATCTGGAATGAAGATCACGCCGGTTACCGGCAAGTGCTGCAGGAACAAATCATGGGGCTGATTGCCGTGGGCCTCGAGGCACATGTGATGGACCGGCCCGGCGGAATCTTCGTGCGGCGGGCGGAGCAGATATCGGACGAGGACCGCATTCTGGTCCAGTCGGTCGCGCGCGCCATCATCAGCGACCGGCGCGGCGCGCTGGGGGAACAAATCAATCAGCGCAGCTTTATCGAGAGGCGAGTCTCGCGCTCGGAACAGATCGACCGCCGCCGCTTTGTCGAGAAGCGAGTCTCGCGCTTCGTGCCAACCAGAATCTATCGTCCCGAACTCCCGGCTGCCGCCGAGCTGCCGCGGCGCAATCTGATCTTCTCCAACGGACTCGGCGGCTTCACCCCCGATGGGTGCGAGTACGTCATCACGACGGCTCACGGACACGTGACGCCGGCGCCCTGGGTGAATGTGCTGGCGAATCCGCACTTTGGAACTGTCATTTCCGAGAACGGCATGGCCTACACCTGGAGCGAGAATGCCCATGAGTTCCGCCTCACCCCCTGGGGCAATGATCCGGTAAGCGATGCGGGCGGCGAGGCCTTCTACCTGCGTGACGAAGAAAGCGGGCACTTCTGGTCGCCTACGCCATTGCCCAGCCGCGGCGCCGCACCTTACGTCAGCCGGCACGGCTTCGGTTACAGCAGCTTCGAGCACGCGGAGGGCGGCATCAGTTCGGAGCTCACGGTTTATGTCGCCCTGGACGCCGCGGTCAAGTTCTCGGTATTGAAAGTGCGCAACGAGTCGGACCGTGCGCGCCGGCTCTCCGCAACCGGCTACGTGGAGTGGGTGCTGGGCGACCTGCGGCCGAAATCGACCATGCACGTGATTACTGAAATCGATCCGCTTAGCGGCGCGTTCTATGCGCGCAACGCATACAACACCGAGTTCGCCGACCGGATTGCGTTCTTCGACGTTGACGACACGACCCGCACACTCAGCGGCGACCGCGCCGAATTCATCGGGCGCAACGGCACACTCATGAATCCCGCGGCGATGACCCGGTCGCGGCTTTCCGGCAAGGTGGGGGCCGCTTTGGATCCCTGTGCCGCGATCCAGGTTTCCTTCGAGCTCGCCGAAGGGGAAGAGCGCGAGTTTATCTTCAGGCTCGGCGCCGGGCGCAATCTCGCCGATGCACGCAAGCTGCTGCAGCGCTGCCGCGGCTCGGCGATGGCGCGCGACACGCTGGAAAACGTGCGCCAATACTGGCAGCGCACGCTAGGCGCAATACAGGTGGAGACACCCGATCAGTCCCTCAACGTGCTGACCAACGGCTGGCTTTTGTATCAAACGCTGGCCTGCCGCCTGTGGGCGCGCAGCGGCTACTACCAATCAGGCGGCGCGTTCGGTTTCCGCGATCAGTTGCAGGACGCGATGGCGCTCATCCATGCCGAACCCACTCTCGTGCGCGCGCACCTGCTGCGCTGTGCGGCGCATCAGTTCCGGGAAGGCGATGTCCAGCATTGGTGGCATCCAAAATCTGATCGCGGCGTGCGCACGCACTGTTCGGACGACTACCTGTGGCTGCCGCTGGCAATGTGCCGCTACGTTTTGAGCAGCGGCGACACCGGGGTGCTGGATGAACCCGTACCGTTCCTCGAGGGCCGGGCGGTGAACCCCGACGAGGACTCGTATTACGACTTGCCCGGCCGCTCGGAAGAGTCGGCCAGTTTGTACCAACACGGTGTGCGAGCCGTCCTGAGAGGTCTCAGCTTTGGCGAGCACGGCCTGCCGCTCATCGGCTCCGGCGATTGGAACGACGGCATGAACATCGTGGGCGCACACGGCAGAGGCGAAAGCGTATGGCTGGGTTTTTTCCTGTATCACGTGCTGATGCGATTCACCGAGCTTGCGCGCATGCGCAGCGACACGTCCTTCGTTGAACGCTGTCAGACAGAGGCCGCACGACTGCGCCAGAACATCGAGCGCAATGGCTGGGATGGCGAGTGGTACCGTCGCGCCTACTTCGACGACGGCACGCCGCTGGGATCGGCGGGCAACGCCGAATGCCAGATCGATGCAATTGCTCAAAGCTGGGCCGTGCTGTCCGGAGCGGGGGAACCCGAGCGCTCGCGCACGGCGATGGCAGCGGTGGATCGGCGCCTGGTGCGCCGTGACCATGCGCTGATCCAGCTCCTGGATCCGCCGTTCGACAAGTCGACTTTGAATCCCGGCTATATAAAGGGCTACGTGCCGGGGGTGCGCGAAAACGGCGGGCAATACACGCACGCCGCAATCTGGACGGTGATGGCGTTCGCTGCCTTGGGCGACAGCCGGCGCACCTGGGAACTGTTCGACATGATCAACCCGGTAAACCATGCGAATTCCGAAGCGGCGATTGCCACCTATAAAGTGGAACCTTACGTGGTCGCGGCCGACGTCTATGCGGTTGCGCCGCACACCGGCCGCGGCGGCTGGACCTGGTACACAGGATCCGCCGGTTGGCTGTACCGGCTTATCGTCGAATCGCTGCTGGGGCTGAGGCTGGAAGTCGACAAACTGCGCTTTGCGCCATGTCTTCCGGCAGACTGGGAAACATTCAGGCTAAATTACCGCTACCGGGAAACGGTCTACCGCATCATCGTTCTCCAGACACAGGCCGCGGACAGCAAGACCAGTGTAACGGTTGACGGCATCGAGCAGCGCGGCGACGCCGTTCCTCTGGTTGACGATCGCATGGAACATGCGGTCGAGGTAAGAATTCACCGGGCTCAAGGCTGAAGCAGGCTCGCGCAGCGAGAAACGCTGTTTTCAGGATGCCAACCTGCGCCAGACACTCGCCAGCCAGGGCTGCTGTTCCAGCGGCACGCCTGCAGGGCGGTAATAGTGAGCAAGCTCGACGAATCCGGCGGCAGACATATAGCGCCGCCACGCCTCAGGATCGTGGTACGCGCCGTAGCGTCCGCGATTCCAGCCTTCCTCGTTATGGCCGTGCGGGTTCGAGGTAAACACCACACCACGCGGTTTCAGGGTCGCGTGCAATTCCAGCAACACGCGCGGCAACTCCTGGCTGGGCACATGAAACAGCGCAGCATTGGCGAATACGCCATCAAAATGGTTCCTTGGCAGATCGAGTTTGAGGAAATCCTGCTGCCACACCACGCAGCCGCTGTAGGCGCGCGCCATTTCGGCGAAACGAGCGGCGCCCTCCAAACCGATTGCGAGATGACCGAGTTCGGCAAATACCTTGAGGTCGCGTCCGGGCCCACAGCCAAGATCGAGTATCGCGAAAGGCGGTTGACCCTCGATCGCTTGCAGCAGCGCCTCGATGTTCTGGCTGACGTTGTGATCGCGCGTGCCTTCCCAGAATTCTTGGGCGCGCTGGTTGTAATGCTCCAGCGTGAGATCGGCGATTTTTTCCAGATCTTGCGGATTCAGTTTCATGTTCAATCTAACCTGCCTTCAGTTTGTAGGGCCTCTTCGGCATTACTGCTGCCCGCCAGGCGGCCCGCGCCGCTCCATCTGCTGCATCTGCCGCATCAAACACGCGTGGATTCACGCCGCTGGGCGCAGGATTAGTGACGCCCGGCTTCGGGAACGGAGCCCGCTTCGCGCGTTTCTTCCGGCAGCGCTTCGTAGCCGGAGATCACATCGAACAGTTCCTCGTCGATGCTCCTCTGGCGCAAACGGTGGAATATGCCGTGGAGATTCTCCAGCAATTCGCCGATGTTTCTTTCCGCGCGCTCCATCGCCGCCAGGCGGCTCGCGTGCTCGCTCGCGAGGGATTCGGCGCACGCGCGGAAAAGCGAGATGAAAAGATATTCCCCGATGAGGGCGCGCAGCGTCCCGGCGCTGCCGCGCATGACCTCGGGCAGGTTCCCGGTCGGCCAGCGGACTTTGGCCAGATCTTGTTGCCATCGCGCGTCGAGCGGCAACAAGCGCTGGCTGACCGGCTCGTAGAGCGCCCCGGACTGCGGGCGGTTATGGAAGACGTACACGCGCGCATACCCGGCTTTGGCCCGATGCGCTTCGATTTCGATTTGAATCTGCCCGACGAGCGCGGTGATGGCCTTGACGGAATTCGGCACGGCGAAGAGTGCGATCAGCGGCAGGCCTGCGTCCGAAAGGCGCGCATGAACGCGCTCGCCGACGGCCCAGACCTGGGGATTGCCGGGCAGAGCCGCGAGTGTCTTGATCGCATAATCGGCTACCGCTTCATTGAACTGGCCTACCAGTCCCTGGTCGGAACCGAACACGACGGCACCGATCGCACCTGCATCGGAATGTCCTCTGCGTTCTGCCATCAAGTCCGCAGGCTCGCTTTCCCGAAAGCACGCGCCCAATCCCAATTCCACGGTCCGATAGTAGTCGGCCAGCGCGCGCACCGATTTCTCGTATTGTCCGATACCCGAGGCGGCCAGCGCTTTCATCGTGCGAACGACGGATTGGAGATCTCCGGCACTGCTGATCTTTCGGCGCAGGCTCGCCGTAGTCTCGCTCATGGCTTCTCCCTGAGCGCCGCCTTGGACTCGGCTTTGGCCGCTGCTGGCGCCTCCCGCCTCGACTCGGATTCAGGCCTGGGCTGGAACGGTGCAAGTGCGTTGCGGGCGATGCGGATGACCGTTGCCCGGTCTTCGCCGCTCAATTGTTCGGCGCTATCGAAGCGCGCGCACACCTCCGCCGGGATGTCGGCTGCCGCCTCGCGTACGGCCTGCTCGGCGTCTGTCATCCGGTCAAGCGCCACCGGGTCGAACAGTTGCGCAGTCAACGCCAGCAGGACGGCGATTTGTGCGGCCACGGACACCGGCGCGAATTGCGGCTGCTTCAGGCAGGCGCGGATTCGCCGCCCGTGCTCGATGATCTTGCGTGTATTTTCATCCAGCCGGGCGCCAAACCGGGCAAAGGTCTCCAACTCCTCGAACTGGGCGTAGGCGAGCTTGAGGTCGCCCGCCACGGCACGGTATGCCGCGCCTTGCGCCTTGCCGCCGACGCGCGACACCGATTTGCCGACATCGACCGCGGGCAGAACGCCCAATTCGAACAGCGACGGCGACAGGTAAATCTGCCCGTCGGTGATGGAAATCAGGTTGGTCGGAATGTAGGAGGAAATGTCCTGCGCTTCGGTTTCGATAATGGGCAGCGCAGTCAGCGATCCGCCGCCGAGCTCCGGGCGCAAGTGCGTTGCGCGCTCCAGCAGCCGCGCGTGGATGTAAAAAATGTCGCCGGGAAACGCTTCCCGGCCGGGCGGGCGGCGCAGCAGCAGAGACAGCTCGCGATAGGCGCGCGCATGATGCGTAAGGTCGTCGTACACAACCAGCACGTCGCGGCCTTGCTCCATGAAGTGCTCGGCGATGCTGGTCGCGGCGTAGGGTGCGATGTAGGCGAGCCCGGGCGGATCGTTGCCTTCGGTTACGACCACGATGGTGTAATCCATCGCGCCCTGTTCGCGCAGGGTGGCGACCACTTTGGCCACGCCGGACGCGCGCTGGCCAATCGCGCAATAGACGCACAGCACATTTTGGTCGTATTGATTGAGAATGGTGTCGAGCGCGATCGTGGTCTTGCCTGTCTGCCGGTCGCCGACGATCAGTTCGCGCTGGCCGCGCCCGATGGGGATGAGCGCATCGATGACCTTGATACCGGTTTGCAGCGGTACCGTGACGGGGGCGCGATCCATGATGTGCGGTGCCTTGCGTTCGATAGGCAGGCGCGCGCCGGAAACCACCGGGCCCTTGCCGTCCAGAGGCCGGCCCAATGGATTGACAATGCGTCCGATCAGTCCGTCTCCGACCGGCACGTCCATCACGTGCCCCCTGCGTTCGACTTCATCGCCCGCATGCAACTGCCAGTAGTCGCCCAGCAGAACGACGCCGATTTCGTCTTCATCGACGTTGAATGCGATGCCATACAAGTCCTCGGCAAACCTCAGCACCTCCTCAAAACCCACGCCGGGGAGGCCGGAGACTTTTGCGATGCCCGTGGCGATGCTGGTGATCGTGCCCACCTCCCGTGGCGCGAGTTGCGGCGCAAAGGCTTCGCGCGCTTGGCGCATTCCCGCGAACGCGCTGTCGAACACGTGCTGCAGATCCTTTGGTTCCATGTTCATCGGCTCGTTGTTTCGGGCTTGGGTCCCTCGGGCTCGGGTCCGGCTCCGGCTTCAGGTTTGCGCTCGGTTCCGGCCTCAGGCCTGGGCTCGGCTTTGGCTTCAGATTTGTGCTTTTCTTTCAACAGTTCATCGACACCCTGTTCCAGCGACGCGAGGTAATCGGCGATGCTCCAGGCCAACTTTTGTCCATTCGTGCTGAGTTCGATCCCGCTGACCAAGTCCGGCGCGGTCTCGAACCGCACCTGGATTTCAGCCGAGAAGGTTTCGTTTAGCGCATTTTGTATTGCCGCGCGTTGCTCCGCAGGCAGGTCGAACGCGCTGCGCACCAGCGCAGGCGCAGACGCTGTCTTGAGGGCAGCGGCGAGGCCTTGTTTCGCCTTGCCGTCCATCTCGCGCAAGCGGCGAGTGAACACCTCCTCCAGGCGTTGTTCCAGACTGGTCGAGGCAAGATCCGTCAGCGCCTTTCGCGCGATGGCAAACACTTCCTGCTGCGTCCGGCGGCGGATGGCCTGATTCAGGTTGTGGGCGTCGTTTCTCAGCGTTTCCTGTCGCCTGGAACTGAAGGCATCGGCCGCCTTCCGCGCTTCATCGAGGAGCCGCGAACGCTCGGCTTTCGCCTCCTCCATCGCCTGACTCAGGAGCGCGGCGCGCTGCTGGTCGAACTCCTCGTTCTTGTGCTGGAACTGGTCGCGCTCCTTTTGGGCTTCCGCCTTTTTCGCCGCCGCGTCGGCGAGTTCCGCCGCGATCCGCTTCTCCCGCGCGTCGACGGCATCGAGAATCGGCCGGTAAAGGAAGCGCTTCAACAACCACACCAGAATGAGGAAGTTGACGACTTGCGCGATGACGGTAAACCAGTCGATCAGCATGGACTACTTTCCCGCGGCTTGGGCGATGACGTGGTTCCAAAACGGGTTGGCGAAAATGAGAATCATCGAGACCACGAAGCAGTAGATCGCGATGGACTCGATCATTGCCAGGCCCACGAACAAGGTGCGTGTGATCGTCGTTGCGGCATCGGGCTGCTGCGCCAGCGAACTCAGTGCCGTGGCGACCGCACGCCCTTCGCCGAGCGCAGGTCCGATGCTTCCCAGGGCGATCGTGAGGCCGGCGGTGACGATTGAAGCAATTGCGATGAGCGTCATGCTATCCATGGTGCGTCCTTTCGTGGTTGGCTTAGTTGTTTCAGTCCTCGGGCCCTGGCTCCGGCTTGCGCGCGCGCGTGGCAGCCGCGATGTAAACCGTGGCCAGGATACTGAAGATGTAAGCTTGCACCATGCCGGTCAGCAGTCCGAGCGCACTCATGGCGATCGGGAAGACGAAAGGCGTGATGGTCAGCAAGATGGCGAGAATCATCGTCCCGCTCATCATGTTGCCGAACAGACGGACGGCCAGGGCCAAAGTGCGCGAGAGCTCGCTGATGATGTTGAACGGCAACATGATAAACGTCGGCTTCAGGTAGGCTCTGAGATATCCGCCCAAGCCGCGATCCTCGATGCCGAACAGCGGCACAGCCACAAACACGCAGATCGCCAGCGCCGCGGTGGTCGAAAGCGAACCGGTCGGCGGCTCATATCCGGGTACGATGGTGAAGACGCTCGCCATTGCGACGAACAGGAACAAGGTACCCAGAAATCCGAGATATTTCTCCGGCTGGCGCAAGCCGACCTCTTTGATTTGCTCATTAATGGCGGTGACGACGATCTCCAGCAGATTCTGCCAGCGCGAACGTCGCAGACCCGGTGAAAGTTTGCGCGTCACGAGTATTGAACCGGCCACCAGCACGAACATCAGTCCCCAGGTGAACACAATGGTGCCGTTGAGTTTGAGAAACCCGTGTTGCCAGAAGATCATCTGATCCGGGCTAAGGCGCATGGCTGGCCTCCGCTGCCGGTCGGGTTTGGTCCTCTGCGGACGGCCGAAACCGCCAGGTCACGACGAGGCGTGCCATGACAAATCCAAGGAGACACAGCAGCAGCCGCTCCCAATGGCGGTCCGAGACAATGTAGAATCCAGCCAGGGCAATGCTCATCCGCAACAGCAGGCTGCCGAGAAACCAAAGCGCCGGCTGTGTCGACGAAACGCCCTGACGCACCGCCCACCAAAGACCGCCGAAAAACATCGCTCCGAGCAACACGCCCGCTAGCAAAGCGGACGCCAGACTCAACGCCTCAGTCATGGTTATTCTCCTCTTGCTCGCGTATTTCCCTGCCTTCCTTGGCCACCCAATGCCACGCATTGAAGCAACCGAGCCCCAAACCGATGGCCAGCAACATGAGCGTCCAGGAATGGCTCCCGGGATGGTGCTCGTCTAACCAGAGTCCGAGTGCCGCGCCGAGCACCGTTGGCACCGCCACCGACCAGCCCACCATGCCCATCATGCCCAAGCCGGACCAGACGGTCTGCGTGACGTGACGTTGCGCCTTGAGCTTGCGCGCCGCCTTCGCGCCGACCTGATGGCTGAATTCCGTCTCGCCCGCCGCGGATTTCGCTTCCGGCTCGTCACTCATGATGAAACGCCGCGAAGCGACGAATAAATCCGCTCTCCAATTTCGCCAGCACCGAACGCACGCTCTTCTCCTGCTCGTCCAGATTCAGAAATTCCCGCTTTACCGCGTCGCGCAGTTTATCGAGGTCCATTCCCCCAATCGCGTTGCGCACCGAGACCAGCACGTCGGCGCCGGTTTTGACCAGGACGCCTTCATCGACGGCCATGAAGACCTCGCCTTCCGTCTTGGTCTCGAAAACCAGTATCCCGGGCGCGAGCGCCGCGACGCAGTCAAGCCGGTGGGGCAAGAGTCCAAACGAGCCTTCGCGGGTCGCCGCGACGATGCGCAACACATCGGTCTTCTCGGCGAAGATCCTGAACGGC
>JADGRR010000088.1 GCA_017880745.1 Burkholderiales bacterium | reverse complement strand
CTCGACGGTCGGATAAACGGAGCCAGGCGCCTTGGGGAGCGCCGCAAACCCCACCGTGGCCATACAATCGCTGCCGACCTTGATGCAAATCAATGTTGCGGGCCCATCTTCGGCGAAAATCGGACATGGCTGAGGTGGGGCAGCGCGGGCAATTGGGTGCGGAGGAGTTGAACCGCCTGCGCTGGCAATGCCGCCGCGGTCTGCTGGAACTGGACCTGGTACTGGAGCGCTTTCTCGAGAGGCACGGCGACCGGCTGCAGGGAGAGTCTCTGGCCTCGTTCAAGACTCTGCTGGATTGTAGCGACAACGACTTGCTGGACCTGATCCATGCACGCGCCGAATGCACCGATTCGCGACTCGCCGAAGTGCTGGGATGGATGCGCAAAAGCTGAGGAATTTCCAGTTCTGATTTTTCCCGGGGACTCCAGAAGGTTTGGCTTGTGCGGCGGTCGAAGGTGGGTTTGAGTCGGTGCGTAAATTTGGTTGGGAATGTGTTCGGAGTGATTGTTCGCAAGTGAGATCGAGCTTGAGCTACAGCTACTCTGCCGCGAAGCGGCTGCTGGTCTTGAGGCCCCTTTGAGGGATTTCCCCAATAGACTCCCGGCCTTGCCCGGGGGCATTTGATTTAACCTCAGCAAACTTTAGGAGATCAGGCACATGACGCAGTTAAAGGACAAGTTGTCGGAAAAGATTCTGGCGCACCGTCCCCGCACCGCCAAGCTCGCCAAAGAATGTGCAGACGTTGTCATCGACAAGGTCGATATCGGGCAGTGTCTGGGCGGAGCTCGTGACATCAGGTGTCTGGTCACCGATATCTCCTACCTCGATCCGCAGGAAGGGATTCGCTTCAGGGGCAAGACTATCCCCGAAACTTTTGCGGCCCTCCCCAAGGCGCCTGGCTCCGTTTATCCGACCGTCGAGTCCTTCTGGTACTTCCTCCTGACCGGCGACGTTCCCACCCAGGCCCAGGTGGACGAAGTCGTTGCACAGTGGAAAACGCGCCAGGAGGTTCCCCGGTACGTGTTTGAAGTGATTCGCGCCCTGCCGCGGGACAGCCATCCGATGGTAATGCTCTCCACCGGTATCCTGGCTTTACAGAAGGATTCCAAGTTTGCCGCTCACTACAACTCGGGCAAGTTCAACAAGATGAACGCCTGGGAATCGCTGTACGAGGATGCCAGCGACCTCGTGGCCCGTATCCCCGTCATCGCCGCTTTCATTTACAACCTGAAGTACAGGGGCGACAAGCAGACCGCCATAGATCCCAAGCTGGACATGGGCGCCAATTTCGCTCATATGATCGGCCAGAGCGAAGAGTACAAAGACGTCGCGCGCATGTACTTTATCCTCCACTCCGATCACGAATCCGGCAACGTTTCCGCGCACACCACCCACCTTGTGCACTCGGCATTATCCGACCCCTACTATGCATACTCCGCCGGGCTCAATGGCCTGGCAGGTCCGCTCCACGGCCTTGCCAACCAGGAAGTGCTCAACTGGACCATGAAGTTCCAGGAGAAATACTGTAAAGGCGTTGAACCCACCAAGGAATTGATCACCAAAGCACTCTGGGAGACCCTCAATTCCGGCCAGGTCATTCCGGGCTATGGCCACGCAGTCCTGCGCAAGACCGATCCGCGCTATATGTCGCAGCGCGAATTCTGCCTCAGGACTCCCGGCCTCAAGGACGATCCGCTGTTCAAGCTGGTCTCCATGATTTTCGAAGTTGCACCGGGCGTCCTCGGCGAGCACGGCCACACCAAGAACCCCTGGCCCAACGTCGATGCGCAATCGGGTGTCATCCAGTGGTACTACGGCCTCAAGAACTGGGAGTTCTATACTGTCCTTTTTGGCGTGGGTCGCGCCCTTGGTTGCATGGCCAATATCACCTGGGACCGCGCTTTGGGCTATGCCCTGGAGCGTCCCAAGTCCGTCACCACCGACATGCTCGAGAAGTGGGCCGCCGAAGGCGGCAGGAAGTAGCGGCGGCTCAGTTTGTTAGAGGCCATTTCAGAATTACCGATATGGCCCCTGATTTAGGGGAGCACGAGGGGATGCGGCCCGAAGGTCTCGATCCCCCTTGAGGGGAAAGTCCCCTTGGGGGATATCCCCTCGTTTTGTAATCAGCTCTCAAGGCAGGAATAGGGGTCTCGCGTCGAGTAGAGACCCCTCCGGTTGCGGATATTTGCGACGCGGCCGCGAGCAGCTTCCATGGTGGAAGACAAGCGGCGTGGCGCATACGCAGCTCGGACCACGCTGCCTGTATAATCGCTTGGTTCTCCGACGACGTAGATGATAGGGGCTGAACGGTGACGACGGGTCGAACAGACGATTCCTCCCAGGCCATGCCCGACTACAGGGAAGGGATCAAGAAGGAAGTCGCCGAGATTAAGTTCCTCATCCATGACCTGCGCGTCGAGGGATTTTTCAACGACATCCTGCATTACCAAGTCACCCTGAACACTGACCTCGAGATCTACAACATCGAGCAGGCGCAGGTTCTGCACGGCGCGGATGTTCAGGAGCTGAAGTCCAAGCTCGGCGCTGCGCGTAAGGCGTTCCAGGACTATTCGAACGCGGTGAAGAGTTTCTCGCCGGACCGGACAGTGCTGCTCCTTGGCCACCGCTATGTGGACGCCATCCAGGAGACCTGCCATCTCATACTCAGCCCGCTGTGGGGGCGCTCGGATCAGGTGCTCACCTTCCTGCCCGAAGAGGCGCGCTCCGTGCGCTCGCGCCGCCACTACCGCAACTGCATCAGCTGGCTTTACGGCGTGCACCTGCGCATTGCGGCCTTTCGCGAGGAGTCGAATGACGCCAGTGTCCGGGTGGAGTTCGATGTCGCCGAGGATCTGCGCGATTTCACGCAGGACGTCGTCCGTGGGTATGTCGTTGAGAAGTCCGAGGCCCGTGTGGAACTGCAGTTCGAACGGATGGACCCGGCGGTCATTGTCGGCAGACGGCAGCGTTTCCGCCGCATGTACTTCAACCTGGTCATGAATGCTGTCGACGCCATGAGCGGGCGCAAGGCGGGCGCGGTGCGCGTGAGCACCGCCATCGAAGGCGACCGCGTGGCACTGCGCGTGTGCGACGACGGCGTGGGCATACCCCCGGAGAAGATCCTGCAGCTCCTCACTGACCGCCAGACGCTGGACGGCGAGATCCACTCGCTCGGTTTCGTGTTTGTACGCCAGACGGTCGCCGAGTTCGGCGGCGAACTGGCGATAGAGAGCGCCATCGACGAGGGCACGACCATCACGTTGCGCCTGCCTTACCTGAAGGACAGGATCTTGCAGCCGGATCCGACCTACCGGAGCAAGTATCGCCTGCCGGAGAAATACCGGACTGTGCCGATGCAGCCCGACGCGGCGCGGGCTTTGCCGGTGAAGGCGGCGATGACCCGTGCAGCCGCAGCGGCGCCCGTCCCGTCAACCCCTGCGCAGAAGGCGCCGCCCGGCGGGGACGTCGATGAGGAGCGCGCCTGCGGCCGGCTTCTTTTTGAAGCCTACCAGAAGTCCAGGGCCCAGTTTCCCGGGTGCATATTCGCCATGGCCGTCACCGAGGACGACCGGGTCGAGATGTTCACCCACAAGCCGTACCAGCGCGAATGGAACTTTTCGCACGAGGACCTTTCGCCCATGTACTTCCAGGCAACCTATCGCGGGCGCATCGAGGAGGACGAGCTAAAGCGCCCCATCGTGATACTCAAGCCGCCCCAGAACGCCGGGGAGTACTTTGACTTCAAGGAGGTGGCCGAGGCCGACCGTGGCGCCGAGCGCTTCACGCGCATGGTCCGAGACGAGGGTGTTCGAATGGCGCGCAAGCTCATCGCGACGGGACTCGACCCGCAGATTTCGGTCCTCCTGTCCGGCGCAGCCCAGTTCTTCTCCTCTGTTCCGGAGATGCACGGGACCAAGCCCTTCCCGCTCGAGCTAATGGCGCGCCAGCGGCTGTCCGCGGGAGAGGGCTAGGATAGGACTCGCCGAGGTGGCGGGATGGATGCGCAGCTGTTAGAGGAAATTCCAGTTCTGTTTGTGGTTATCCAATAAGGCAAAGGAGATGATGATGGAGTCCAAAGGCAAAGCCACGCTAACGTATGGCGAAGGCAAATCGATCGATTTCCCTGTGTTTGGCGGCAGCGTCGGCCCCGATGTCATCGACATTCGCACCCTCTACGGCAAGACCGGCATGTTCACCTACGACACGGGATTCCTGTCGACGGCGGCCTGCAGTTCGAAGATCACTTACATCGACGGCGACAAGGGCGAATTGATGTATCGCGGCTACCCGATCGAACAGATCGCAGGGCATTGCGACTTCCTGGAAACCTGCTACCTGCTGCTTTATGGCGAGCTGCCGAACAAGGCGCAGAAAGAGGAATTCACGAACCTGGTGACGCATCACACCATGGTAAACGAGCAGATGCAATTTTTCCTGCGCGGCTTTCGCCGCGACGCGCACCCGATGGCGGTGCTCACCGGGCTGGTGGGCGCCATGTCGGCCTTCTATCACGATTCCCTCGACATCAACAATCCGAGAGACCGCGACATCTCGGCGATACGGCTGATCGCGAAGATGCCGACGCTGGTCGCGATGTCGTACAAGTACTCCCTCGGGCAGCCGTATATCTATCCGCGCAACGACCTGTCTTACACGGCCAATTTCCTGCGCATGATGTTCGGCACGCCGTGCGAGGAATACAAGGGCAGTGACGTAGTGGTGCGCGCGCTGGACCGCATCTTCATCCTGCATGCCGACCACGAGCAGAACGCCTCGACTTCGACGGTGCGCCTGTGCGGTTCGTCGGGAACGAATCCGTTTGCCGCGATCGCGGCCGGCGTCGCCTGCCTGTGGGGCCCGGCGCACGGCGGCGCGAATGAAGCGTGCCTGAACATGCTGCAGCACCTCCAGGCGCAGGGCGGAGTGGCCAAACTCGGCGAATTCGTCGCCAAGGTGAAGGACCCGAATTCCGGCGCGCGCCTCATGGGCTTCGGGCACCGCGTGTACAAGAACTACGACCCGCGCGCCAAGCTCATGCGCGAAACCTGTTACGAAGTGCTGGACGCGCTGGGTCTCGAAAACGATCCCTTGTTCAAACTCGCCATGGCGCTGGAAAAGGTGGCGCTCGAAGACGACTATTTCGTCAAGCGCAAACTCTATCCGAACGTCGATTACTACTCGGGCATCGTGCAGAAGGCGCTCGGCGTCCCGGTGTCGATGTTCACAGGCATCTTCGCGCTTGCGCGGACGGTGGGCTGGATCGCGCAGTGGCAGGAAATGATCACCGATCCTGAGTACAAGATCGGCCGGCCGCGCCAGCTCTACAACGGTCCCACCAGGCGCGACGTCAAGCCTATCGACAAACGCTGAGAAGACTGGGAAGATAAGTCCCCGCCGCGAAGGGCACGGGGGGAGGGTCGGGCAATCCGGCCTTCCCGCCGTGGCCTTCGCGTCGTTTGCGGGTTTCAATTCCTGCCATCTGCGACGCGAGCTGCCCCTATGCTGAAACAATTCCAGAGCAACTCCTACCTGTTCGGCGGCAACGCGCCGTACATCGAAGACCTGTATGAGTCCTATCTCGACAATCCGGGTTCGGTGCCGGGCCAGTGGCGCGAATATTTCGATCAGATGCAGCTTGTGCCAGGCCCTGGCAAGGGCGCCGGGGACCGCGACGTGGCGCATGCGCCCATCATCGAATCCTTTGCCATGCGCGCCAAGCAGGGCACGCTGCGTCCGGCGGCGACCCAGACCGACCTGACAGTTGCACGCAAGCAGGTTTATGTGCAGCAGCTGATCGCCGCTTATCGCGTGCTCGGTTCGCGCTGGGCCCAGCTCGACCCGCTCAAGCGCCAGGAGCGTCCGCAGATTCCCGAACTGGAGCCGGCGTTCTACGACCTGACCGAAACCGACATGGATACGCAGTTCGATGCCGCCAGCCTCTACTTCGGCCAGGAGCGCATGACCCTGCGCGAGATCATCAAGGGCCTGCGCGAGACCTACTGCGGCTCGGTCGGGATCGAATACATGTACATCAGCGACCCGGCGCAAAAGCGCTGGTTGCAGCAGCGCTTCGAATCGATTCGCTCCGTGCCCACGTTCTCGGCCGAGACCAAGAAACACATTCTGGACCGGCTTACCGCCGCCGAGACGCTGGAGAAGTACCTGCATACCCGTTACGTCGGGCAAAAGCGGTTCTCGCTCGAAGGCGGGGAGAGCGTCATTCCCTGCGTGGACGAGCTGATCCAGCGCTGCGGCAGCCAGGGCGTGCAGGAGATCGTCGTCGGCATGGCGCACCGCGGCCGGCTCAATCTTCTTGTCAACGTGCTGGGCAAGATGCCCAAGGACCTGTTTGCCGAATTCGAAGGCATACACGCCGACGATCTGCATTCGGGCGACGTCAAATACCACAAGGGATTTTCTTCCGACGTGTCCACGCCGGGTGGTCCGGTGCACCTGTCGCTCGCCTTCAATCCATCGCACCTGGAAATCGTGAATCCGGTGGTGGAAGGTTCGGTGCGCGCGCGGCAACGCCGCCGCGGCGACAAGGACGGGACCCAGGTCATGTCCATCCTGCTGCACGGCGATGCCGCGTTCGCCGGCCAGGGCGTGGTGATGGAAACCCTGAATCTGTCGAACACCCGCGGCTACGGCACCGGTGGCACGGTGCACGTGGTGGTCAACAACCAGATCGGCTTCACCACCTCCGACCCGCGCGATTCGCGCTCGACGCTGTATTGCACCGACGTGGCCAAGATGGTGGAGGCGCCGATTTTCCATGTCAACGGCGACGACCCCGAGGCGGTGGTGCTGGTGACCCAACTCGCGCTCGACTACCGCATGGAGTTCCACCGTGACGTCGTCGTGGACATCGTCTGTTTCCGCAAACTGGGCCACAACGAACAGGATACGCCTTCGGTCACACAGCCGCTGATGTACAAGCGAATCGCGGCGCACCCTGGCACGCGAAAGCTCTACGCCGACAAGCTGGCTGCACAGGGCGTGATCGCAGACACGGACGCCGCGGAGTTGATCAAGAGCATGCGCACCGCGCTCGATGCCGGGCAGCATACCGCCGACCCGGTGATCTCCAATTTCAAGAGCCAGTATGCGGTCGACTGGGTGCCGTTTCTCGAGCGCAAGTGGACCGATGCCGCCGATACCGCGGTGCCGCTGGCCGAACTGCAGCGCATGGCGCAGCGCATCACCTACGTTCCGGCCGACTTCAAGTTGCATCCGCTGGTGGAGAAGGTCATTGCCGATCGCAAGGCGATGGGCGAGGCCCGGCTGCCGGTCGATTGGGGCATGGCCGAGCACTTCGCCTACGCCACGCTGGTGGCGAGCGGCTATGCGGTGCGCCTCTCCGGTCAGGATTCCGCGCGCGGCACCTTCGTCCACCGCCACGCCGTGCTTCACGACCAGAATCGCGAAAAGTGGGATTCGGGCACGTTGATCCCGCTGCAGCACATCACCGATAAGCAGGCGCCGTTCACCGTGATCGACTCGGTCCTGTCCGAGGAGGCGGTGCTGGGTTTCGAATATGGCTATTCCACGGCCGAGCCCAACGAGCTGGTTATCTGGGAAGCGCAGTTCGGCGACTTCGCCAACGGCGCTCAGGTGGTGATCGACCAGTTCATTTCATCCGGTGAAACCAAATGGGGCCGGGTCTGCGGCCTGGTGATGATGCTGCCGCACGGTTTCGAGGGGCAGGGACCGGAGCACTCATCGGCGCGTCTGGAGCGCTATCTGCAGCTTTGCGCCGAGCACAACATGCAAGTGGTGGTGCCATCGAACGCCGCGCAAATATTCCATCTGCTGCGCCGGCAGATGATACGCCTGTTCCGCAAGCCGCTGATCATCATGACTCCCAAATCGCTGCTGCGCAACAAGGAAGCGATGTCGCCGCTGTCGGAGTTCGCCAAGGGTGAGTTTCACACCGTCATTGGCGAGGTCGAGCACGTCGACCCGGATTCGGTGAAACGCGTCGTCTGCTGCAGCGGCAAGGTCTACTACGACCTGGTGGCGGAGCGCCGCGAGCGCGATATCAAGGGCACGGCCATCATCCGCATCGAGCAGCTTTATCCCTTCCCGCACAAGGCGTTCGTCGCAGAGATGAAACGCTACCCGAATGCGGCCCAGGTGGTCTGGTGCCAGGAAGAGCCGCAGAACCAGGGCGCCTGGTACCAGACGCGGCACTATTTCGTCGAGAACCTGCGCGAGGACCAGAAGCTGCAGTACGCCGGCCGGCCGTCTTCGGCCTCGCCTGCGGTCGGATATTACGCCAAGCACCAGGAACAGCAGAAGGCACTGGTGGCAGCGGCGTTGGGCAAGTTCAAGGCGTCGGCGCCATCGAAGTAGCAACTTCGATGGCGGAGTACTCAGGATGTGCAGCGGAAGGAGAAAACTTCTTTGTTGTCTGCCGCGATCACTGCGAACCCTGTGGCAACAAGCATTCTGTAGTATCTTGAACCCCGGCGCAGAAGCAGGCGTCAGGCGAAAGAGGTAACAACCGGGCGCGAAGCGCGCACTTGTTTTTGCGGTACGCCGCCGAAGGGATACCCGACGGCAGCGAAAAAACTGAACGGAGCCGTCATGTTGGTCGAAGTGAAAGTGCCGCAGCTGTCCGAATCGGTGGCCGAGGCGACGTTGCTCAGCTGGCACAAGAACGTGGGCGACGCCGTCGCCCGCGACGAAAGCCTCATCGATATCGAGACCGACAAGGTGGTGCTGGAGCTTCCGGCGCCCCTGGGCGGTGTCATCACCCAGATCCTCAAGGGGGACGGCGGCACCGTCGTCTCGGGCGAGGTCATCGCCATGATCGATACCGCGGCGGACTCGGCCGCGGCCGTGGCCAAGGCGGCCGAGCGGCCCGCGGCGCCGGTGGCGCAAGCGGCAAAACAGGTCTCCGACCAGAGCAACCTGATGCCGGCGGCGCGCAAGATGGTCGAGGAGCACAAGCTCGACCCCAAGGCTATCGCCGGCAGCGGCCGCGACGGCCGTGTTACCAAGGCCGATGTCATCACCCACATGGAGGGCGGCGCCGCCGCTCGTCCCGTCCCGGCGGCGCCCGCGGCAGTGCCTCCGGCCGGCAGGACCGCGCTGCCCGGAGTGCCGGCGCCGATCAATGTCGA
>JADGRR010000087.1 GCA_017880745.1 Burkholderiales bacterium | reverse complement strand
ATTGTCTTCCACATAGAGCAGCGTGCGCAGCGCCGCGTTTTCCCGAGCTTGCGGCGCACGCTCTGCGCGCATTGTGTTTACGGCGGCAAGGTGTGGCGTAACGTCCCGGACCAGTTCGATCCAGAATTCGCTGCCCTCGCCGACGGTGCTTTCCACGCCGATCGTGCCTCCCATCAGTTCGACCAGTCGCCTGGTCACCACCAGGCCGATGCCTGTGCCTGCCTCCGCGCCGCCCTCCTGTCCGAGACGATTGAACGGCTGAAACAACTGCGCCAGCTTTTCCGGGGGCAATCCCGCACCGCTGTCTTTGATGCTGATGCGTATGCGCTCCGGGCTGCTCGCGCTGCATTTCACCTCGACCGTTCCATGCTCGCGGTTGTATTTGATCGCATTGGAAAGCAGGTTGCTCAGAACCTGCTTTACCCGGGTTCGATCGGCATTGGCGATCCAGATGTCGTCGAAGGGGAGAATGTTGACGCGGATGCCGCGTTGTTGCGCCTGCGATTCGATCATGGCTTGGCAATCGCGCATGACTTCGGTCAGCGGCACCGGTTCTGGCGACAGCGACAGCCGGCCGGACTCGATCACCGCGAGGTCGAGGATTTCGTTGATAAGTTCCAGCAGATACCAGCCTGCCTTGATAATCTCCTTCAGTCTTACATTCTGGGCCGGCGTTGGCGGCGGTGAACCGGCCTCCAGCAACTGGGCGAAGCCGAGTATGGCGTTGAGCGGGGTGCGCAGCTCGTGGCTCATGCTGGAAAGGAATTCCGATTTCGCGAGGTTGGCTTTGTCCGCCACCAACTTGGCGCTCTCCAGTTGAACTTTGGCCGTTTGGACCTGTTCGGTCAGTTTTTGTGCTTCAATTGTGGCGATGACCAGGCGTTCGTTCACCTGCTGCAACACGATCATGTGATCGTCGGACGCCGCCTGCGTTGTCCCGGCAGCGCGACTTGCCCGCCCGCGGGAGGCGGCCGTACCTTCGCGCAGGCGCGCAGCGCCTTCACGCAAGGAGACGGTATGTTCACGCAACGAGACAGCATGTTCACGCAAGGCGACGGCATTTTCACGCAAATGCGCGGCATGCTCTCGTACAGTGACCAATTTTGCGCGGTTTGGTACGTCCGCCTCATGGTCAACAACAGCGCTTTCGCTGCGCGTGCCATTCGTTTCGAGGACCGCCGGCACGCTGTCTTTGTTCGCGCTTGACCTGGCCGGCGGACCTGGGTCACCCGCAGCCGAAGCACCGCCATGGTCTTTACTGTTCATCGCCGACTCTGCACGCCTGATCGTTCCAGCTACGAGCTGACGGCAGGGCGGCCCGACATGATTCCGTCATATTCGGACAAGGTGTCGCCAATAATGATGCCTTTGTCAGTAATATCAAACAATCGAATGTCCTTACTGTGCTCGCTGCCGCGGACTTTTACCACCGAGAACACACGTTTGAATTGGCCCACGATTTCAATATAGCGCTGCACGAGAATTGCGTCGGCGAGGAACGCACTCCCAAATGGGCTAAAGCGCAAATCGGTGTAGCGGTCCTCCAGTTCCGAAGTCATCAATATGGTCACGCCCATGCTCGTAAGCTCGGCAATCATCCGGTACAGCGACCCGCGAAAATCCTCGCTGAACTCGGGTGCCAGTGCCAGTTCGAATCCGGACAGGGAGTCGATGACGACACGCTTTGCATTCATTCGACTAATCATTTCGATCAAATCATGCAAGGTTTCATCAATCGACAAATCCAGGGCGCGCGTGTCGATCACCCCAACTTTTCCTGCCTTGGCCAGCTTATACAGCGTTTTATTGCCTTTCAATTGGCTCGGACTCTTCTCAAACGCCGCAATCACACCCGGTTCGCCCCTGCGCACACCTTCAGCAAGAAATTGCCCCGCCAATATGGTTTTGCCGGAACCGGATGGCCCGACCACAAGCAGCGAATATCCAGCCGGCAAGCCGCCACCCAGCATTTCATCCAGGCCGGGTATACCCATCGGAACACGTTTCTCTTTGCTGGATACCTTTGCTCCCGCCTCAACCGCGGTGCCTTGTTTGATAATCGCACGCGGGAAGATCTGAATTCCATCATCACTAATACGGAACGTATGCAATCCTGGTGCCTGGGCTTGACCACGCATTTTGATCACTTGCATCTTGCGCACCATTGAATTGCGATGCATATTTTGCGTAAGCCACAGGATTCCATCGGCCACCGTAAAGACGGCGCTTGACTCTGATTCCGGCAACAAATATTCACCAATTAGAAATGTTGTTGCCTGCCAGCTCGTCATTTGCGCGCCCAGTTGTTGCACGAACCGTTGCAGTTCTGACGTCCCCTGTTCCTTCTGGTTCGCCGACTCCACGACTGATCGAAACGAATCTACAAATACGAGGCTGGGAGCATAGTCCTTCACCTCCTCGGCAACGTGTGACAATACGCGCTCAAAATCTCCCTCCAGGAGGTCCTTAGACAGATTGACGAAGCGGATCGATTCGTTGACTTTATCGAAATCATAAAAGGTAAATTGCTGTTGATAGCGGAGCATCTTCAAAGCGGGTTCGCCGAGTACCGTGAAGAACAGCGCCCGATTGTCCGGGTTCGCCAGCGAGAACATGATCTGGTGGGCGAGCGTTGTTTTTCCGCTTCCCGGTGTGCCCGCGATCAGGTTGAACGAGAATTCCGGCAGGCCTCCGCCCAATAAATTGTCCAGACCAGGTACGCCCGTTGCCAAACGACGTATGCTCACCTTTTTACTCATTTTCCAACTCCTTGCCGGCCTCGTCCGAAACGTCGTTGCCCCAAGCGAGACGTAAAATATTGATCGTTAAGTCCTCGCCAATTAACGCACTCAGGATTGCGGTGAAAGTCATGAGCAGCAGACTGTTTGCTTCGCTGGCTTGCGCAGGCGTTTGTCCTTCCAAGCTCATTCTCAATGCCGCGAACCGGTAATCAGTCTGCGGTGATGGCGAACTTGCCGCGAGCCACGGAAATTGCGATTGGGTAAGGAATACACTTCTCGCGTAAAGCGAATTGAAACCACCGTCACCGACGATCGAAATGATTTCGGTCGCCATCTGCTCCCATAAGTGAATCGCGGCATCCGCAACTGTTTCAGTGTGCTGTGCCATGAGACTTTCGGTTATCTGGTGCCGCAGACGGTCACTGGTTTCCATAAGAATTTCAACGCATCCGCTGTGCCTAAGCCATTGTTGATTGCAGGCGCCGGCGGGGTAAATCGAGGTCGTGGATGAATTTTGAGCGGATATATCTCATACTAGTGATCAAGCCCGCCGCTCTCCGTACGCTATCGCACATAAAGCGGAGATTTTATGCTAAGCGTGAAGCAGGGCCAAGGATTAACCCTGAACATTTAGGGGTCAACGGCAAACCCGGTTTCGCCCGGCCTCCTTCGCCCGGTACAGCGCCTGGTCAGCGGCGCGCAGCACCTCGGCGGGCGTCAAGCGCTGGTCGTCCGGCTCGGCGACGCCGATGCTCACCGTCACCGACAGCGTCTTGTCGGGCGAGCGCAAGTGGCGCAGCTTGGTTCCGGCCTCGGGGTCTTTCGGCCGATCCTCCCTGCGCACCGCCATCTGGTAGGCGGCGATGTCTGCGCGGATCTTTTCGACGTGCGGCAGGGCCTCGGCCAGCCTGATCTCGGGATACAAAATGCAGAACTCCTCGCCTCCGTAACGGTACGCCGTGCCGCCGCCTGCCGCCTGCGCCAGGCGGGTGGACACCAACCGAAGCACCTGGTCGCCGATGTCGTGGCCGTGGGCGTCGTTGAAATTCTTGAAATGGTCCACGTCCAGCATCGCGATCGCGTGAACCGGACCGAGCCCGTGCAGCCGCTCTTCCAGCGCGCGGCGGCTGGGCAGGCCGGTCAGTTCGTCGCCGAACGCGAGGCGGTGCGATTCCTGCAACAGCGACACGAGCAGGATGGCCCCCGAGGCCGTCATGAACGCGCCGAAAGCGCCGGGCGCATCCACCCATTCGCAGGCGATGAAGAACGCCACCAGCGCACCCGCCTGGCCGATGTCGAGCGGGCGTATTTCCGTTGCCGGGGTTCTCGGCCATGCCCTGGCCGCGGCGGCGACCAAAGCCGCGACGAACAGCAGCCGGCCCAGCAGCGGCATCGGCGGCGATCTGAGCAGCCAGTGCTCGAGCAGGTCCTGCCACACCGTGCCGGACAGGCTGGTGCGGCCGGCGCTCGCGATCCAGGCGACAAACAGCGTTTCCACCACGGCCAGCATGAGCCAGCGATAGTTGAAGTGGTGGGACACGCCGCGCTCGGGGAAAACCAGCGCCAGCAGGAAATTGAGCGGAACGAGAATCGCGGCTGCGGTGAATACCGCGCGCGTGGCGAAGCTGGCGGCGCCGATCTCGAGCGCGAGGCTGTAGCCGGCAAAGGCGGCGAGCAGCGATGCAAGTGCGATGAACGCGCGGCCGCGATTGAACCACACCCCCATGCCTGTTCCCAGCAGCAGCACCACATAGGGTCCCAGCGTCTTCAGGCCGTAGAGGGAAGGCGGCAGCGCCGGGCCGGCAACCAGCGCGAGCACGGCGGCGAGCAGGATCGCGGCCGGCGCGAGTGCAGGCCGAAGGTCGTGGAGGACCGAAAGGTTTAACGGCGCGCGCGGCATGTGGCTTCGAGCGCAGCGACTGTTACCATCATGCCCATTCTTGCCGATCGCTGGGGTGCTTGTTCTGCGCGACATGGTACACCGCCGGCGTAAGCGCGGAAATGTTGCAGCCTGAACCGATTCTCATTTGGTTTCTTTGAACCGAAGGGAGGCATCCCCTCGTGCTCGCCCAGATCGGCCCATCGCAGAATTCATCTTGCAAAGGAATCTTATGCACTGCGCCGTGCGTGCGCGCGCACGCCCAGCGTGGCGAGTTCGTTCAAGAGCAGTGCGGCGATCACCACCGCGCCGCCGGCCAAGGTGGCCAGAGCCGGCGCTTCGCCCGCGCCGAGCCAGACCCACAGCGGGCCGAGAACCACTTCGAGCAGCGCCAGCAGCGCGATTTCGGGCGCGGACAGATGCGGGCTCGCGCGCAACATCAGCATGCAGGGGAAGCCCAGCTGCAGGCAGCCGAGCACGGCAAGCAGGGCGAGGTCGTGCGCGTCCGCATGAAAGGGCAGCGCGAAGGGCAGGGTGACGGCGGCGGAGAAAATGGCGCCTAGCAGCACTGCCGGGACGAGGTCGACCGAACCGCCGGCGCGCTTGATCGTCACCAGGTTCACCGCCGCGGCCAGAGGCACCGCGAGTGCAATCAGCATTCCGGCCAGGTGGCGCGGCTCGTCGCCGGCGAAGCCCGAGCCGAACATCCACAGCATGCCGGTGATGGCGAGCGCGATGGCGGCCCAAGTGCGCGGCGCGATCGGTTCGCGCAGCACTGCGCGCGCCAGCAGCGCCGTCGCCAGCGGCGTGATGCTGTTGACGATCAGAGTGTTCGCGGTGGTGGTGGTCATCAGCGCCAGCATGAACGCGACGAACATGATGGCCCACATCGCGCCGGACAGGACACCATAGCCGCCGCTGGTGCGCACCGCAGCCCACGCGCCGCGGCCGCGGGTGACGAGCAGCGCGGCGAGCACGAAAGCGGCGGCGAAGAAACTGCGCCAGAACGTGACTTCCCAGCGTCCGGCAAAATCCAGTTGTCGCGTGACTACTCCGGCGATGCTCCACAGCGTCGGCGCGACGATCATGAGCGCGATCGCGCGGCGGTGCGCGCGCTGGTCGCGGGCGCTCATCCGGCAGCGTGCGCGCCGAGAAACCGGTCGAGTTCAGCCGCGAGCCCGGGCGTTTCGCTGTCGGCGAATTCATAGCGCGCGCGAACCACCGGTTTCTCGAGATCGATCAACGCCGCCAGATCGATCGGCGTGGCGGCCACCACGACGTCGGCCCGGGCGGCGTTGATGGTTTGGCGCAGCGCTTCGAGTTGCGCCGGCGAATAGCCCATCGCCGGCAGCACCGGCCCGATGTGCGGGTACTGCGCATAGACGGCGGCGATTTCGGGGGCCGCAGATGCGCGCGGATCGACGATCGCCGCGGCGCCCGCCTGCAGCGCGGCGACGTAGCCGGCGCCGTGCGGCATGCCGCCGTGAGTGACGGTGGGGCCGTCTTCGACCACCAGCACGCGCAGGCCGCGCACCGCCGCCGCATCGTCCAGGCGCACCGGCATGGAGCCGCGCAGGATCGCCGCATGCGGATTGGCGCGGCGCGCGTTGGCTATCACCTGCTGCACCGCCCCGGGTTCGGCGGCGTCGGCCTTCGCCACCAGCACGACGTCGGCCATGCGCAGCACCGTTTCGCCGGGATGGTAGGCCGTTTCGTGGCCCGGGCGCAGGGGATCGACCAGCACGATGTGCAGGTCGGGGCGCACGAATGGAAAATCGTTGTTGCCGCCGTCCCACAGGATGAGATCGGATTCCTGCCCGGCTTGCTCGATGATGCTGACGTAATCCACGCCGGCGTAGACGATGTTGCCGGCGGCAAGGTGCGGTTCGTATTCTTCGCGTTCCTCGACGGTGCAGGCCGCGCGGGCCAGGTCGGCGCGCGTATCGAAACGTTGCACGCTCTGGCGCGCGAGATCGCCGTAGGGCATGGGATGGCGCACGACGGCGGCGCGCAGGCCGCGCAATCGCAGCTCGCGCGAAATCCAGCGGCTGACCGGAGACTTGCCGCAGCCGGTGCGCACGGCCGACACCGCGATCACCGGTTTGCCTGCGGCTATCATGGTGCGCTGCGGGCCGAGCAGCGCGAAATCGGCCCCGGCGGCGAGCGCGCGCGACGCGCGGTGCATGACTTCGGCGTGGGCGAGGTCGCTGTAGGCGAACACCACCTGCTCGACTTCGTGCGCGCGGATCAGTGCCTCGAGCGCCGCCTCGGGCTCGATCGCAATGCCCTGCGGATAGAGTTTGCCCGCCAGTACGGCGGGATAGCGGCGTCCGGCGATGCCGGGAATCTGCGCCGCGGTGAAAGCCACGACCTCGAACGCCGGATCGTCGCGATAGACGACGTTGAAGTTATGGAAGTCGCGGCCGGCGGCGCCCATGATCACGACGCGCGTGCGATAGGGTGTGCTCATGCTGCCGCCTGCGTGAGTGGCAATTGCACGCTCCGGCTGGCGAGGAACTCGGCCAGCACGCGCGCGGTGTGCGAGCGCGCAGGCGCTCGCGCGAGCATGGCCGGCGTGCCCTGGGCGGCGATGCGCCCGCCGGCGTCGCCGCCCTCGGGGCCGAGGTCGATGATCCAGTCGGCGTCGGCGATGATGTCCAGATTGTGTTCGATCACCACCACCGTGTTGCCGGCATCGACCAGACGGTGCAGCACGCGAATCAGCTTTTCCACGTCGGCCATGTGCAGGCCGACCGTGGGTTCGTCCAGCACGTAGAGCGTGTGGCCTTGCGCGCCGCCGCGGCCGGGGCGCGCCGCCGCGTTGCCTTCGGCGTCGATGCGGACTTTCGATAGTTCCGTGACCAGCTTGATCCGCTGCGCCTCGCCGCCGGAGAGCGTCGGGCTCTGCTGGCCCAGCGTCAGATAACCCAGGCCCACGTCCTGCAGCAGGCCGAGCGCGTGATGGGTGGCAGGATGGGCTGAGAAAAACTCGACCGCTTCGTCCACGTTCATGGCAAGGACGTCGCCGATCGACTTTCCCTTGAACTGCACCAATAGCGTTTCCGGATTGAAGCGCGCTCCGCGGCAAACGTCGCACAGCACTTTCACGTCGGGCAGGAAACTCATCTCGATGCGTTTCACGCCCTGGCCCTCGCACGCGGGACAGCGTCCTTCGCCCGTATTGAAAGAAAAGCGCGAGGGGCTCCAGCCGCGCATGCGCGCCTCGCTCGTGTCGGCGAACAGCCTGCGGATCGTATCCCAGAAACCGACATAAGTGGCGGGGCAGGAGCGCGGCGTCTTGCCGATCGGCGTCTGGTCCACTTCGAGCACGCGCCCGATGTGTTCGGCCCCGAGTATCGCGCGGCAGCCGGTGAGTTGCACCGGTCTGCGTTTGCGCGGCGAGACGCGCGTTTGCGCCACCAGGCGCGCGAGGTTGGCGTGCAGCACCTCGCGCGCGAGCGTCGACTTGCCCGAACCCGAGACGCCGGTGACCACGACCAGGCGCGCCAGCGGCAGGCGCAGATGCAGATTCTTCAGGTTGTGCAGATCGGCGCCCGTGATGTCCAGCGCCGGGGTTTGCTTGTTGACGGCGCGCGGCGGATGCAGGGGATGCCGGAGCGGATGCCTGAGGAAGCGTCCCGTGACCGACTCCGGATTCGCCATCAGGTCCGCGGCCGAGCCTTGGGCCACCACGCGCCCGCCGCGGCTGCCCGCGCCCGGCCCGAGGTCGAGCACATGCGCCGCGCGGCGTATGGTGTCCTCGTCGTGCTCCACCACCACCAGGGTGTTGCCCTTGGCCTGAAGTTTCTCCAGCGTGTCCAGCAGCACGCGGTTGTCGCGCGGGTGCAGGCCGATCGTGGGCTCGTCCAGGATGTAGCACACGCCGCGCAGGTTGGAGCCGAGCTGCGCCGCGAGGCGGATGCGCTGCGCCTCGCCGCCGGAGAGCGTGGGCGCGGCGCGGCCGAGCGCGAGATAGCCGAGCCCGACTTCGTCGAGGAAGGAAAGGCGCGATTTCAATTCGGCGACGAGGTCGCGCGCGATCTCGGCTTCACGCCCACTGGTTTCGAGGTCGCGGAAGAATACCCCCAATTGCGCCACCGGCAGCGCGACCAGCTCGGCGACCGAACGTCCGCGAAAGCGCACCGCCAGCGCCTCGGGGTTGAGGCGCTGCCCGGAGCAGGCAGGGCAGGGCTCATCGCCTTCCTCCTGCTCGTCGAGAAAGTTGTCCAGGCGCTGGTCCTCCTGCTCGCGGCTTACATCCCTGTCTTTGTCGTAGTCCGGTTCGTGGTAGCCGGAAATCTTCACGCCGGTGCCGAGGCAACTGCCGCACCAGCCATGCTTGGAGTTGAACGAGAACAGCCGCGGATCGAGCTCGGGGAAGCTGCGCGCGCAGGAAGGGCAGGCCCGTTTCGTCGAAAAAATCGCTTGCGGCAATGCGAGCTCGACGCGAGGGGCCTTTGATTTTCCCGCTGCGTCGGCCAGGCGGTCCAGGCCGCCGAGGACGTGCACGATGCCCT